>NZ_JBFLUG010000113.1:0-25034 GCF_041008525.1 Parafrankia sp. FMc2
GGCGGGGCCTGGCCACTCGCTACGACAAGACCCCCGAAAGCTACGCCGCGGGACTCCACCTACGCGGGTCCGTTCTCTGGCTCCGCAGCCTCCCAACCCGATGATCCGAACCCAGAACAGGCCCTAGCCCGCCGGCCCGTACTTCGGGGCGCAGACCGCGGCGAGCTGTGGGTCGTACTCCGCCCGGGTGGGCGGCGGATCGTCCAGCCGGTCGGTCCGCGTGGTCAGGGTGGTGTGGGGGCCGAGCCGGGAGCGCTCCGCCTGCGCGGCGGCGATCCGGTAGGCCTCCTGGGCGTCCCGCAGCCCCGCCCGAATCCGCACCGGCCCACCTGTGCAGTCCAGGTGGACGTCCGCGAGCCGCAGCGCGCGGTGGAGCGGCTGCTGGACGACCTGGATGCTCTGCACCTTGAGATGCGGGATGATCTCGGTCCGTTGCCACAGGCGGCCGGACTGGGTGACGAAGACCCGGTCGTCGGCGCCGCAGCGGATGTGACGCCAGCGCAGCGGAGCCAGCAGCCGGGCCCGGCCGGGTGGCGGCAGCATCGCCACCGCGCCGAGGTCGACCTCCGGAAGCAGGCGCTCTATCAGTGCGACGGCCTGCGCGCGCGGCGCGACGGGCAGCAGCATGCTCCGGGCCTCCCCGGCGACGTTGATCTGCACCTCGACCCAGCCGGGCCACCGCCACAGCGGGGACGAGCGCAGGCGGATCGCCTGTACCCGGCCGTGCGGAACGGTGTGATGGGCGCGGTTCAGCAGCCCGCCGCGGACCCGTAGGCCGTCCGGCGACTCCGACACCGTGAAGCGGTAGCCGCTGGCGAAGCGGCGGAACGACGTTCGCCAGACTCCGACCAGCGCCGGTGCCACCGCGACGAAGCCGGCGAACGTCCCGGTGAGCAGGGCCGGGGTGATGAGAACGAAGGCCGCGGCGAGCGCCAGCCACGGCGCGGGGGACAGTGCGATCGAGGCGGCGAGGCGCCCCGGCGGCACCACGGTGAGCGGCCGCTCGGGCGCCTCGCCGATGTCGGGCGCGACACCCGCGGCGCGGGCGAGCAGCTCCGCCCGCAGGGTCCGCGCACGCTCCAGCGAGAGGTAGCTGAGGCTGGTGCCCGACTCCTCGTCCCCGTCGTGCGCGCCGCCGAGGTCCAGGCGGAGGACCGCGAGCCCGGCGGCCCGGGCCAGCAGCGGCTGCGCGATCTCGACCGCCTGGAGGCGGTCGAGGCGGACGTCCCGGAAACGCTTGAACAGCAGGCCGGTCTCGAGCCGGATGCTCTCGGCGCCGACACGGTAACGGGTGAACCGCCAGGCACAGTAGCCGTAGGCGGACGCGGTCGGCAGCAGAAGAAGCAGAGTGATCAGCACCCCGCGGGCCGAGATCTCCTCGACGAAGTTCCTGAGCACGCTGGCGGCGACGGCCCCCACCAGCAGCCAACCTCGCAGCAGGGGCGTCAGCGGATGGAGATGGTGATACTCGTCAGCCGGCTCCGAGCCCGCCGAGGTCAAAGCCCGACCGCCCGGTCACGGCCGCGCTCGGCCAGTGCGTCCCGAAGCCGGGCCGCCTCGGCCGGTGCCAGACCTGGAATGACCGCGTCGGTGGTGGCGGCGGCGGTGTGCAGGCGCACCTGCGCGACGCCGAAGCGCCGCGCCAACGGTCCGGCTGTGACGTCGACAAGCTGCATCCGGCCGTAGGGGACCACGGCGAGTCTGCGCACCAGGACGCCATGCTGGACGAGCAGGTCGTCGTCGCGTTCGGCGTACCGCCAGGCATCCCAGGCCCGGCCGATCGCGTGCCAGGCCCAGACCGCGGCGCCGAGCGGCGCGAGCGCGGCGAGCAGCCCGGGTGGGCCCAGGAGGGTGCCGCCGACGAGCGCGGCGAGCGCGGCCGCGGGCAGCGCACCGGCCGCGAGCAACAGCCGCCGCAGCCGCCGTAGCTGCGGGGACAGCCCCCGCCAGGCCTGCGGCGGGACGCGCCACAGGTCCGGCATCGACACCGTGTCCGGTAGGTCGAGCGGCGCAGGGCCCATCTGGCAACCATAAGTGCTCAAGCCGGGATTTCCCGGAGGTTCAGGCAGTGCGCGGATCAGCGCGGCGGATCAGCGCGGCGGATCTGTGCGCGGGTCCCCTGCCGAACCGGTGGGGGAGCCATGCTGCTTTCGGCTGCCGGGCGCATCGGCGGTGTCGGCAGTGTTGGCGGTATCGGCAGTGTCGGCGGCGTCGGCGGAATCGGGTGGTTCGGTGGTGCGCGCGGTTTCCGCGGCCTCGGGGCCGTTGGTCTGCTCCTCGTCAAGCATCTGCAGCCGGGACATCTCGTAGGCATGGTCGATGGTGTCGGTGCCGAAGTCGGCGAAGGCACCGGACGGCGCGATTCCAGGCTGGTCGAGTTCGGCGGCCGCGGCCGCGTCATCGAGCGGGACGGGCCTGGCAGGCGCTGCCTGGGCTGCCCGCAGCGCCAGCGCCCGGTCCGCCGAGGCCGTGGGATGGCTGGGCCACCACACGGCCGGCCCGACGTCCAGCGCGAGCGCCGGCACCAGGATCGAGCGGACGATCAGGGTGTCCAGGAGTACCCCGAAGGCCACCAGGAACCCGACCTCGGCGAGCTGGACGAGGGGGAAGATGAGCAGCACCGCGAAGGTGGCGGCCAGCACCACCCCGGCCGAGGTGATCACCCCGCCTGTCACTGCGAGCCCGCGTTGCACACCGGCCCCGTGCCCGATCCGGCCCGCCTCCTCGCGGACGCGTGTCATCAGGAAGATGTTGTAGTCGACGCCGAGCGCCACCAGGAAGATGAACCCGACGAGCGGCAGCGCCGGATCGATGCCGGGGAAGCCGAAGACGAAGTGGTAGATCAGCGCGCTCGCGCCCAGCGCCGCGAAGAACGACAGCACGACGGTGCCCATGAGGAGCAGCGGCGCCACGATCGCGCGCAGGAGCAGCGCGAGAATCAGCAGCACCACGACGAGCACCACGGGAATGATCACTTCGCGGTCGCGTACCGCGGCGTCGCGAACGTCGAGGTTCACGGCGGTGTTACCGCCGACGAGCGCCCCGGCACCGGGTACCGCGTGGACCGCGTCGCGAAGAGCTTCGACCGTGCGGAAGGAGTCCGAGCTGTCCGGCGGTGCCTCCAGGATCACCAGGAACTGGACCAGGTCGGCCGTCCGGCCGTTCTCCGCCGCCGCGGCCACACCCGGGACGGCGCGTACGGTGGTGGCCACCGCGTCGGCCTGTGAGGCGTTCGCGACGACGAACGTCGGAGCCGTGACGCCCGGTGGGAAGCTCTGCTCGGCGAGATGCTGGCCCTCGACCGATTCGACCTGGTCACGGAAGGCCTCGTCCTGGCGCAGGACGCCGGGCAGGACGAGCATGCCGAGCACCAGCGCGCCCAGCGCGACCGTCGTGGTGATCCAGATGACCCGCGGGTAGCGCGCGATGGCGGCGCCGGCGCGGGCCCAGGTGCCGCTGCCGGTCTCCTCCGCCTGCTCGTAGTGGCCCAGCCGCGGCACGAACGGCCAGAACAGTCGCCGACCGCCGATCACCATCGCGGCCGGCAGCAGCGTGAGCATCGTTACCAGCGCGACGATGATGCCGATCGCGCAGACCGGGCCGAGCCCGCGGTGCGAGTTCAGCTCACCGAGCAGCAGGCACAGCATTCCGATGATCACGGTGCCGGCGGAGGCCAGGATCGCCGGGCCGGCCCGGCGCAGCGCGACCCGCATCGCCGCGGCGGGCTCGGCGTACCTGGTGAGCTCCTCCTGGTAACGGGCGATGAGCAGGAGCGCGTAGTCGGTTCCGGCACCGAAGACGAGGACTCGCAGCATGCCCGCGCTCTGGCCGTTGACCGTGAGGTCGGCGTGCCGGGCGAGCAGGTAGATCAGGCCGGCAGCCGCCTGGTCCGCGATGCCGACCGAGAGCAGCGGCACGATCCAGAGGAAAGGGCTGCGGTAAACCAGCAGCAGAATCACGGCCACAATGGACGCGGTCGCGAGCAGCAGCGCGTTCTCGATCTCCGCGAAAACATCATAGGTGTCGGCCACCAGGCCAGCCGGACCAGTCACGGCGGAATCGAGACCAGGTTCCGCCGCGGCTGCGTTGTCGCTGATGTTCCGCATACGAACGATATCTTCGGTGAACTGTTCGGCGTCCGTCGACTGCGGCAGCGGAACCGTGAGCACCACGGCTTTGCCGTCGCCCGAGGGCACGGCGGGCGGAATGGTGTTCGCCGCGAACTCGCCGAGATCGGCCCGCAGTGCCTCGGCGACCTTCAGATCGTCCGGAGTGAGACCGGCCGCCCGCGCCAGGATGATCACCGCGGGTACGGCGTCACCGCCGGGCAGGGTCCGCTGCGCCTCCAGCAGGCGGGTCGACTCGGCGTCCTCCGGCAGAAAGGCCGAGGCGTCGTTCGTCTGGGCGTCCGTGAGCCGGAAGGCGAGCGGGCTGACCGCCACGCCGACCGCCAACCAGCACAGGACGATCAGACAAGGTACAAGGCGCGCTGAACGCGACCGCCGTACCGGGTGCCCCGGGCCCGGGGCATGCCCTGGGCCTGCGGGCAGCGCCGCACCGGCTGGCTCCGCACCGGCTGGCTCCGCACCGGCTGGCTCCGCGGCACCGTCGGGACGCGGCTGGCCCATGCTGCGCCCTCCCTCGTTCACCTGCCGGCTTTCCGCCGATGCTGCCAGCTCGGAGCGTCACGCGCGCGCCGCGCCGGCTGATCTCACGCGGCGGGCGGTGAATAGACACCTGGCATGACGATCCGTATCGGGACGATAGCGGTGTGCGCCCGACATGCCGAGTGCGGCGGAAAGTATCAGTCCTGTCAAGGGCGGTACCGAGCGCTCCGGCCCGTCGGTTGCTGTCCCGACAAAGACATCGGATCGGGCGGGTGCTCGTCGCATTCTTCCGGCATTGTGGACGAGGGCCCGATGGTGGCGGAACGCTGCCATGGCGAATGCTTTTCGATGCGGCGCGGAGAATCGTGCCGCCATTATCTGGGGGTGGAACTGTGGACGAGCGGGACGCGGTCCGGCAGGTCACGGCCGCATCCGGCCGGGGTGGCAGCGGCGCGCCGTCGCGACGCGGGCACCGGGTCGCGGGGCGGTGCGGGCTGCTGCTCGCGGCGGCGACCCTGACCGTGGCGTCCTGCCAGAGCGGCGGGTCCACCTCGACCGCCGGCGGCCGGCCGGGTACACCGACCTCGGCGGCATCCCTGCCCGCCCCCTCGCCGTCGCCGACCGAGGCCACGTTGAACGCCGAGGACTACGTGCTCACCGAGGGCCCGATCACCGCCGGGTTCACCGCGTCCCCCGCGGACCCGCAGTCCAACTCGGACGACATCTCCATGGTCGAGGTGGCCCGCTGCCTCGGAGTGCCGGCCGAGCAGCTGGATGACGAGGACCAGGATTCCGCCGACGGCCCCGACTTCACCAACGACGCCGACAGTCTGATCTCGATCTCCTCCTCAGCCCAGATCGTCTCTGCGGAGAAGGCCGCGGCCGACCTGCAGATTCTGACCAATCCCCGGTTCGGGGAGTGCTTCGGTCAGGCGCTGCAGGCCGAGTTCGACGCCAGCGCGAGCAGCGGCACCACGGTTGAGATCGTCGCCGCGGAGACGCCCCCGCCACCGGCCGGAGCCCAGGGCCTGCTGCGGATCAGCATGGGAGTGACGGCAGGCGGGGAGACCGTCGGCCTGGTCCTGGACAACCTGTTCTTCATCAAGGGGCGCGTCGAGGTCTCGGTGAACTACTCCAACGTCGACAACCTGCCGTCCCAGGAGCACCTGCAGCGGATCGCGGACCAGATCTCCGGCAAGGTGCAGATCCAGTGACCGGCGGATGACCGCGGATGACAGCGGGCGGCGGGCGGACCCCTCAGCGGGCCGCCCACGCGATCGCGATCTCCGCCGCCACCGCCGCGTTGTTGCGTACGACGGCCAGGTTGACCTCGAGGCTCGCGCCACCCGTCTCGGTGTGGAAGGTCGCCAGCAGAAACGGTGTGACGGCCTTGCCGCGCAGGCCCTGCTCGTCCGCGCGGCGCAGCGCGGTCCGTAGCACCTCGTCGTGCACGGCCGGGTCGAGGGCCTGCCCGGCCGGCACCGGGTTCGCGACGACGATCGCGGACGCCAGGCCGAGACCGTCCCGGGTCGCCATGGCGTCCGCCACCTCCCGGGCATCCCGGACCGTCCAGTCCAGCCTGCGGCCGGTGGTCGGGAGATAGAAACCGGGGAAGTCGGCGGTCCGCCAGCCGAGCAGGCTGACCCCGAGCGTCTCCAGGCGCTCGAGGGTCGCGTCGACATCCAGGATGGACTTGACCCCCGCGCTGACAACGGTCATCGGCGTGGTGGCCAGCGTCGGCAGGTCGGCGGACTCGTCGAAGGTCTCGGCGGCGCCGCGGTGCACCCCGCCGAGGCCACCGGTCGCGAACACCCGGATGCCGGCGCGGGCCGCCAGGACGGAGGTGGCCGCGACCGTCGTGGCGCAGGTGCGGCCCAGCGCGGCGGCGGCGGGCAGGTCGCGGACGGACGCCTTCGCCACCGCGGGGTCGTCGGCGATGCGGGTGAGCCCGGCCTCGTTCAGTCCGACCGTGGGAACTCCCTCGATCACGGCGACGGTGGCGGGGATGACGCCGCGGGAGCGCAGCATCCCCTCCAGCTCCGCCGCGAACCCGCGGTTGCGGGGGCGCGGCAGGCCGTGCGCGATCAGCGTCGACTCGAGCGCGACCACCGGCTCGCCGGCGGCCAGGGCGGCCTCGACCTCGGCGGAGACTGACAGAACCGGACCCGTCCGCACCATGCGCCGACTGTATGACCGGTTCGGGGCGGTCAGATGGCCTGCGCGCGGACAGGGGCCGCCACAGCCAGCCCGGACCGCTGCTGGTCGACGTCGACGACGACCTCGTCACCGTCCCGGATCTCCCCGGCGAGCAGCTTGCGGGCAAGCTGGTCGCCGATCGAGGTCTGGACCAGGCGGCGCAGTGGCCGCGCCCCGTACACCGGGTCGTAGCCGGCGTCGGCCAACCAGCCCTTCGCGGCGTCGGTCACCTCGAGCGCGATGCGGCGATCCGCGAGACGCCCGCGCAGCCGGTCGATCTGGATGTCGACGATGCGGGTCAGGTCCTCCCGCCCGAGCTGCTCGAAGACGAGGACGTCGTCCAGCCGGTTCAGGAACTCCGGCTTGAAGGCGTCGCGCACCGCGACCATGACCGAGTCGTGCCGGACCTGCGGCGGGAGCGTCGGGTCGGCGATGTAGGACGACCCGAGGTTCGACGTGAGGACCAGGATCGTGTTGCGGAAGTCCACCGTGCGGCCCTGGCCGTCGGTCAGCCGCCCGTCGTCGAGGACGGCGAGCAGCACGTCGAAGACATCGGGATGGGCCTTCTCGACCTCGTCGAGCAGGATCACGCTGTAGGGGCGCCGCCGGATCGCCTCGGTGAGCTGGCCGCCGGACTCGAAGCCGATGTAGCCGGGCGGAGCGCCGATCAGCCGTGCGACCGAGTGCTTCTCCGCGTACTCGCTCATGTCGATCCGCACGACCGCGCGCTCGTCGTCGAACAGGAAGTCGGCCAGCGCCTTGGCCAGCTCGGTCTTGCCGACGCCGGTCGGCCCGAGGAACAGGAACGACCCGGTCGGCCGGTCCGGATCGGAGATACCGGCCCGCGCGCGGCGGACCGCGTCCGACACGGTGCGCACGGCCTCGTCCTGACCGATGACCCGGCGGTGCAGCTCCTCCTCCATCCGCAGGAGCTTGGCGGTCTCCCCCTCGAGCATGCGGCCGGCGGGAATGCCCGTCCAGGACGCGACGACCTCCGCGACGTCGTCGGGGCCGACCTCCTCGCTGAGCATCGCGCCGCCGGGCGAGTCGGAGCCGGCAAGCGCGCCGGTGGCGTCGGCGAGGCGCTTCTCCAGCGTCGGGATCGTGCCGTAGCGCAGCTCCCCGGCCTTGGCCAGGTCGAGGTCGCGTTCCGCCATCTCGGCCGCGCGCCGGGCGTTCTCCAGCTCTTCCTTGATCTTCTGGACCTCGGAGATGGAGTTCTTCTCCCGCTGCCAGCGGGCGGTCAGCGCGGACAGCTCCTCGCGCTTCTCCGCCAGCTCCCGCTGCAGGCGGTCGCGCCGCTGCCGGGAGGCGTCGTCGTTCTCCTTGGACAGCGCCATGTCCTCGATCTCGAGCCGGCGGACCGCGCGCTCCAGCTCGTCGACGGCGACGGGCCGGCTGTCGATCTCCATCCGCAGTCGGGAGGCGGCCTCGTCGACCAGGTCGATCGCCTTGTCGGGGAGGAAGCGGGCTGTCACATACCGGTCGGAGAGGGTGGCCGCGGCGACCAGTGCCGAGTCGGTGATCCGAACCCCGTGGTGGACCTCGTAACGCTCCTTGAGACCACGCAGGATGCCGATGGTGTCCTCCACCGACGGCTCGCCGACCATGACCGGCTGGAAGCGGCGCTCCAGCGCCGGGTCCTTCTCGATCCGGCCGCGGTACTCGTCGAGCGTGGTGGCGCCGATCATGCGGAGCTCGCCGCGGGCCAGCATCGGCTTGAGCATGTTGCCGGCATCCATCGCGCCCTCGGCCGCGCCGGCGCCCACCACGGTGTGCAGCTCGTCGATGAACGTGATGATCTGGCCCTCGGCCTCGCGGATCTCGGTGAGCACCGAGGTCAGCCGCTCCTCGAACTCGCCGCGCAGCTTCGAGCCGGCGACCATGGAGCCGAGGTCGAGCGAGACGATCCGCCGGCCGCGCAGCGACTCCGGCACGTCGCCGGCGGCGACGCGCAGCGCGAGGCCCTCGACGATGGCGGTCTTGCCGACGCCGGGCTCGCCGATGAGGACCGGGTTGTTCTTCGTGCGGCGGGACAGCACCTGCACGACCCGGCGGATCTCGGTGTCACGCCCGATGACCGGGTCGAGCTTGCCCTCGCGGGCGCGGGCGGTGAGATCGATGGAGTACTTGTCGAGCGCCCGGTAGGCCCCCTCGGGATCACGGCTGGTCACCCGGCGGGCGCCACCGCGGACCCGCTCGAACGCGCCGCGCAGTGCGTCCGGGGTCGCCCCTGCCTCAGCGAGGACGCGGGCCGCCTCGCCGCCCTCCTCCGCGAGGGCCACGACGAGGTGCTCGACCGAGATGTACTCGTCGCCGAGCCGCCCCGCCTGCCGCTCGGCGTTGTTGAGGACGGCGACGAGCTGGCGGGACAGCTGGGGTGGGGCGACGTTCGCGCCGGCCGCACGGGGAAGCCTGCCGACCGCCGCCTCCGCGCGCGAGCGCACCGACTGCGCCTCGGCGCCCACCGCGTCGAGCAGGGCCGCGCCGACCCCGTCGTGTGCTTCCAGCAGAGCGGCCAGCAGGTGCAGAGGGTCGACGAGCGGAGATCCGTCGCCGGTGGCGCGGCTGATCGCGGAGGACAGCGCCTCCTGCGAGCGGGCGGTGAGACGGTCAGCGTTCATGGCGATCCCAGTGTCTCGGAGCGATCCGGTGTCAGGCGGTGCCGAAGGTGTCGGCTCCGCGTGATGGGTTCTGTGTCGGACGGCGCCGGACGGCACCGTCTCCTCCGGTAACGACACTCAGCATACCTGAGTCATTCCCGCTCAACTTGTCGGACTTCGCGGCTCGTGTCCGCCGGGCGGCCCGCCCATGGCGGGCGAGGCGGGTGAGGAGACGAGGTGGGCGAGGAGACGAGGTGGGCGGGGACGGGCAGAGGAGCGAGGGAGGTGGGCGCGGACAGGTACGGGGCCCGCGCCCGGCCGGACCCGGCGTCAGCGGCGGTGACCGGGCCGCCAGACGACGACCGCGCCGCGCTCGATGGGGACGAGATCACGGCGGTGGCTGGCATGCGCCTCGGCGACGCGACGGTCGGCCTCGGCGCGGGCAGCGGCCAGCTCCTCGGCGAGCTGGCGGACCTGGGCCTGCAGCGCGACGACCTGGGCACCGAGGCGCAGGATCTGCCGGATGCCCTCCAGGTTGACGCCCTCCTCCTGGGAGAGGCGCTGGACCTCGCGGAGCAGTGCCACGTCACGGGCCGAGTAGCGGCGTCCACGGCCGGCGGTGCGGCCGGGGGTCACCAGCCCGAGCCGGTCATAGGACCGCAGTGTCTGCGGGTGCATGCCGGCGAGCTGCGCCGCGATGGAGATCACGTAGACCGGCGCGTCATCGTCGTGAGCTGGTCCGGCCGCGGGGCCCGGGGGCTGGTAGTAGCCGGGCGCCGGTTCGTGGGTGGGGTGGGAGGAGGCTGGTGCGCCGGCTGGAGTGGGCTGGCCGCCGGCCAGCCCGCCGGTTCCCGGCCGGGAGCGGCTCCCGGCGCGGCCCGGAGTCTGGGGCGGATCGGACGTACGGTTCGGGCGCGCGTTCATGCCCGTCCCTCCATCTGGGCTATCAGGGCTTCACGGGGGTCCTCGGGATGCGCCCGCGCGAACTCCTGGAGCGCGGTGCGCGCCTTCGGTGAGAGCTCCGACGGTTTGGGCACCGTGACCTCGAGCGTGACGATGAGATCGCCGCTCTCCCCGCCGGGGCGCGGGACACCGCGCCCCCGGGCGCGCAGGCGGCGGCCGCTCGAGGTGCCGGCCGGGACCTTGACCGTCAGCGGGGTGCCGTCGATCGTCGGCACCTTCACGGAGGCACCGAGGGCCGCCTCCGTGATGGTCACCGGCAGGCTGATGGTCAGGTTGTGGCCTTCCCGGCCGAAGACGGGGTGGCTCTGGACGTGCACGGTGACCTCGAGGTCACCGGCGGCGCCGCCGCGCTCCCCGGGCGAGCCGCGCCCGCGGACCCGGAGCCGCTGCCCGTCGCTGACGCCCGCGGGGATGCGGATGCGCTGCTCGCGCTCCCGGCGCCCGGTACCGTGGCAGTCGGCGCAGGGATGGTCGATGAGGCTGCCCTTGCCCAGGCAGTCCCGGCAGGGCTCGGAGAGCGCGAAGCCGCCCTGGGATCGGGAGATCACGCCGAGGCCACGGCAGACCGGGCAGGTCCGCGGCGAGGTGCCGGGCCGCGCGGCGGTGCCGCCGCAGGTGGTGCAGGTGGCGGCGCCCGGCAGTCGCACCGTGGCCTCGAGCCCGGTCAGCGACTTCTCGAACGGGATCGTCACCTCCGCCGCGATGTCGGTGCCGCGACGGGGCGCGCGGCCGGGCGACGACCGCTGGAAGAGGTTGTCGAAGATCCCGCCGAAGCCGGCCCCGCCACTGCCGTTGAGCAGGTCGTCGAGGTTGATGCCCGACGTCGGGCCGTAGCCACCCGGCTGGCCGTAGCCGCCCATGCCGCCGCGCCCGCCGCCGGCACCCGGATACGCGCCCGAGGCGAACAGCGCGCGGGCCTCGTCGTACTCGCGCCGCCGGGTCTCGTCGGAGAGCACGTCGTAGGCCTCGGAGACCTCCTTGAACCGTGCCTCCGCCTTGAGATCCCCGGGGTTCTTGTCGGGGTGCAGCTCCCGCGCGAGCCGGCGGTACGCCTTCTTGATGTCGGCCGCGGAGGCGTCCTTGGGGACGCCGAGAGCGGCGTAGTAGTCCTTCTCAACCATGTCGCGAACACTCACGGCGCCCCTCCTTCCGTCATGAACGAACCCGGCACGCGGGTATCGGAAGCATCCGGGCGGGCAGAGCCACCCGGCCGCCGGTCAGATCGGGGCGGGCCGGCCCGACCGGTGCGGAACACCGGGCGGGCGGCACGCGAGCGGTCCATCGGCATGGTTCAGTTGGCCATCTCTTCAGTCGGCGCTGACGGTCGGGCCCCCGCGGTCCGGCCCGGGAACGCTGCCGGTGTCGTCCGGGAGGGGAGCGTTCTCCCTTCCGGGAGACGCGCCGCCGGCCGGCTGACCCTCGTCCGGGTGTGCCCCGACGTGCCCGGTATCACCAAGAGTGCCCGATGTGGCCCCCTCGAGCCCGATGTCCGGCCCGTCGCCGCCGTCCTCAGCGGGCTCCGCGACCGCTACCTGCGCGGCCCGCAGCACCGCGTTGCCGCGCCGGTAACCCGAGCGGAAGATCTCCACGCAGGTCGTCTCGCTGACGTCCGACCGGTACGAGTGCAGCAGCGCGTGGTGCAGGTGCGGGTCGAACAGCTCGCCCGGCGTGCCGAACCGCTCCAGGCCGGTCGTCTCCAGCGCCGCCTCGAGGGACTCGGCGATCGCCTTGAACGGCCCTTCGAGGTCGCCGTGGTCCCGCGCGCGGCCGATGTCGTCCAGAACGCCCAGCAGTGCGGTGAGCAGCTTGGAGACGGCCTGGTCGCCCGCGGCGTCCCGCTCCCGGGCCGCCCGGCGCCGGTAGTTGTCGAACTCCGCCTTCAGCCGCTGCAGGTCGGCGGTCCGCTCACCGAGCTGACGCCGCAGCGACGCGACGAGCTCGGAGTCGGTCTCGCCACCGGCCGGTTCCGACCCTGCTGGGCCTGGCCCGCCCGAGCCCGATCCGGCCGGGCCGGAGCCCGACCCGGCCGGGCTCGACTCGGCACCGGTGCGGACCTGCCCGGTCTCCGGATCGATGCGCCTCCGGTCCCTGACCACGGGCTCCTCCGAGCCGGCGTCCCCGCCGGCCCGGCTGTCGTCCAGTCGGTGCTCGTCGTGGGGGGACGTCACTTCTTGTCCTCCTCGTCGACGATCTCGGCGTCCACCACGTCGTCGTCGGTTGAGGACGCGCCAGGGGCACCGCCCGGGGCGCCCGGGGCACTCGCGGCCTGCGCGTACATCGACTCGCCCATGGCCTGGCTGGCCTTGGTGAGCTCGTCCGCGGCCTCGCGGATGGCGGCGGTGTCGGTGCCGCCGACCGCGCCCCGCAGCGTGCCCAGCTTCTCCTCGACGTCCGACTTCACGGTGGCGTCGATCTTGTCGCCGTTCTCGGCGAGGAAGCGCTCGGTCGAGTACACGAGCGACTCGGCCCGGTTACGGGTCTCGGCCTCCTCGCGGCGCGTGCGGTCCTCCTCGGCGTACTGCTCGGCATCCTGCACCATGCGGTTGATGTCGTCCTTCGGCAGCGCCGAGCCGCCGGTGATCGTCATCGACTGCTCCTTGCCGGTGCCCAGGTCCTTGGCGGAGACGTGGACGATGCCGTTGGCGTCGATGTCGAAGGTGACCTCGATCTGCGGCATGCCGCGGGGAGCCGGCGGCAGGCCGGTCAGCTCGAACATGCCGAGCTTCTTGTTGTAGGCCGCCATCTCGCGCTCGCCCTGGAAGACCTGGATCTGCACGGAGGGCTGGCTGTCCTCGGCGGTGGTGAAGATCTCCGAACGCTTCGTCGGGATCGTCGTGTTCCGCTCGATCAGCTTGGTCATGATGCCGCCCTTGGTCTCGATGCCCAGGGACAGCGGGGTGACGTCGAGCAGCAGGACGTCCTTGACCTCGCCCTTGAGGACACCGGCCTGCAGGGACGCGCCGACGGCGACGACCTCGTCGGGGTTGACGCCCTTGTTCGGCTCCTTGCCGCCGGTCAGGTCACGGACGAGATCCACGACGGCGGGCATCCGGGTGGAGCCACCGACGAGCACCACGTGGTCGACATCGCTGATCTTGATGCCGGCGTCCTTGACCGCCTGCTGGAACGGGCCCTTGCAGCGGTCGATGAGGTCCTGCGTCATCCGCTGGAACTCCGCGCGGGTCAGCGAGACGTCCAGGTGCAGCGGGCCCTCGGCGGACGCGGTGATGTACGGCAGGTTGATCGACGTCTGGGACGACTGCGACAGCTCGATCTTGGCCTTCTCGGCAGCCTCGCGCAGGCGCTGCAGCGCCATCTTGTCCTTGCCGAGGTCGACGCCGTGCTGGCCGTTGAAGGTCTTGATCAGGTGATCGGTGATCCGCTGGTCCCAGTCGTCACCGCCGAGCTTGGTGTCACCGGAGGTCGACTTGACCTCGACCACGCCGTCGCCGATCTCCAGCAGGGACACGTCGAACGTGCCGCCACCGAGGTCGAAGACCAGGATGGTCTGCTCCTTCTCGCCCTTGTCCAGCCCGTAGGCGAGGGCGGCGGCGGTCGGCTCGTTGACGATGCGCAGGACGTTCAGACCGGCGATGGTGCCGGCCTCGGTCGTCGCCTGGCGCTGGGCGTCGTCGAAGTAGGCGGGGACGGTGATGACCGCGTCGGACACCGACTCGCCCAGGTACGCCTCCGCGTCCCGCTTGAGCTTCTGCAGGATGCGGGCGCTGATCTCCTGGGGGGTGAACTCCTTCGCGTCGACCTTCATCTTCCAGTCGGTGCCCATGTGGCGCTTCACCGACCGGATGGTCCGCTCCACGTTCGTCACGGCCTGCCGCTTGGCGACCTCGCCGACGAGCACCTCGCCGTTCTTCGCGAAGGCCACGACAGACGGAGTCGTCCGGGAACCCTCGGCGTTGGCGATCACCGTGGGCTCTCCACCCTCTAGCACGCTCACGACGGAGTTCGTGGTGCCGAGGTCGATACCGACCGCTCGTGCCATGTCTGTATGCCTCTCGATCTGCAGGCCCGCCTGGTGGAGACCGGCGGGACGCTCCCTGGTTGGTATGAGCCCGTCGACCGGGCCCGGCGCCGAGGCCCCGAGGTGCGCTCGACTCCCTGTGCCCGATGGCCGTGCTCGGCCGCACGCCTCTGGCGCCCGGACCGGGCACCCGGAGTCGAGCGCCCGGAATTGACTTGAGTATGGTCCGCTCAGGATGAACGAACCTAGAATAGCCCCTCGAACCTGAGTCTTGTCCACTCAATAGTTCTCCGCCTGGCAGGCGGCTCTCGCCGGTCACCCGTCTGTCACCTTACGTGATGTAGATGTTGCCTGGTGAAGCAGGGAACGGCGTGGCCAGCATCGAGTACCGGCTCGACGTATGTGTCAGGCGCGGAGAGTGATTGAGGTTGTGGAGGCGCGACGGCGCGGGGATTCTGCCGTGCCCGTGCCCTGGTGCTGGGCGGAACTCAGACACGCGTCGAGGGCGGCGCCCAGAGGACGCCGCCCTGCGGGCACCCGCCCGGCGCACGGTGCGGCGGGCTGATCCCGGGGAACCCGGTGACGGCTACCGACCGGAACCTGGCTCCATGGGGCCGCTGTCGTCGCCCTCGGAACGGGTGGCCTGCCGGTCGCCGCGGGGCAGCCGCTTCTCGGGGTAGGGCCGGCCGCCGGCCGGCCCGATCGAGCTCCCGCCCCGCTCGGGCCGCACCGAAGCCAGGATGCGACCGCGAAGACCGCCGCCCGGCCGGCTCCCGGGCACTCCCTGGGCCGGCGCGCCGATCCCCGGCCCGGCTGTGTCGGTCAGGTCGCCGAGGTCGTGGGCGACACCCACGCCGGCCCCGGAAGGGGCGGCTCCGGCGGTGTTGGCGGAGCGGGAGGTCGGCAGGCCGGCACGGTCGATGAGGTCGGCCTGTCGGGCCAGATCGGCTTCGATCTGCGCCAGCCGGTCGAGCATGCCGGATGCGTCGCCGCCGCTCTCCCGGATGCCGCGCAGGGCGTCCATGAGCGTGAGCCACTGGTCCCGGTCGACCACGACGTGCTCGGCGAGGCGGTTCGAGGAGAACGGCGGAAAGAGCCGCTGTGCGGCGGAGATGACCTGCTGGACCTGGCCGGGGTTGAGCCGTCCCGGCCGGTTCCGGACGTAGTTGACCACGTCCTTGACGTTGATGACGGTCACCCCGTCGACCGCGCCGTCCTTCCACAGGACGCTGGCCTCGACCATGACAAGGATCGGGAAGGTCGGGATCGTCAGCGCCGGCAGGGCGGCACGAACCTGGTTGCGAACCTCGCCGCCGAGCCAGGCGGCCTTGTCGATCACGGGTTTGAGGGATTCGCCGTCCACGACGGCGCCGCCCTTGCTGTAGCGGACGACGCCCTTGTTGGTGTCGCTGCCGAGGATCATGACCCCGCCGGGCCCGACCAGCAGGTGCCCGATCGTGACCTGCGAGTAGGGGACGGCCCGGTCGTGCATGATGGAGTACCCGTGCCGGCGCAGCCGGGCGATCGCCCGGGCCGTCTTGCGTTCGGCCTCGGCCGCCTCGCGCAGCGTCTCGACGTCCGGCGACGCCCCGAAGGCGCCCACGGCCACACCGCCCGGCCAGATCACGAGCAGGGCCACGAAGACGGTGATCCCGAGGCCGGGCATCCCGAGCCCGAAGCCGATGACCAGGCCGAGACCCAGGCCGACGACAGCGGCGCGGATGGCGGCGCGGGGGACCTCCCGGGAGATGCGGTCCCGCCGCACCATTGCCTGGTGCTCGCGCGCCCGCAGATACTCAGTGTGCTGAGAGAAGCCCGGCCGCCCGGCCCGGCTCGTCGCAGGCCTGGTGCTAGTCGCCATCGTGCCCACCATGGATCGCAGGGTCGTCAACGTCGTCGGGTCCCGTCCCCAGGAACGCACCGGCCGTTCCGGTGGCGGCGCTGTCGCCGGCCGGCCGCGCCGCGTGCCCGGACCCGCGCAGCCGAGGGCTGCGACGGCCCGGACTGGGCACGCACCCATGGTGAGCGACACCCGGGATCATCACAAGTGTTGACATCGGCACTCGGGATGATCCACGACAGGCGGGCCCAGATCGCCAGCACGTCGTTGCTGCGCGCGCCACCAAGCCGTCGGCCGAACCGCCATCCACGCCCTCCTGCTCGGATCGTCGGGTTGGCGCTGCGGCCGGGTCGACCGGCCGGGTCGACATGGACATCCCACGTGGTGCAGTGGTCCCGGCGGAGGCTCGGCGTGCGGCCGGACGGACGGGACGGTGACGGGCTCGACGGGACGGACGGTGCTGGACGGGTGCAGATGGTGCTGAACGGGTGCAGACAGTGTGGAAAGTTGTGATTCCGATGGTTGTCTACCACTCAAAGTAGCAGGCTCCGTAGTGTGCGGGGCAAGATCGGCCCAATTGGTGCCCGATCTCGCGACGCTCGGACCACGGCGTGGCAGGGTCGGAGGCGACGGAGGCGTCGAGGCGGGCGCCGGGCGGGCAAAGGGGTCGCGTGTGGCGACGCCGAGCGGGTTCGGTCGCCGGTTCCGGGGCAGGTCGGGAAGCGCCGCGGCGGGTGGGCGCATGGTGTGGTGGAGTGCGTCAGGTGATCCGGACGTGTCTCTGGTCACTCCGCTAGTCGCCGCTAACGCCGTCGCGGCAAGGCTTGCTCTTCAGAGTGCGTCCGGCGCCAGCCGTGCAGGGTGAGGGACAGCCGTGCAGGGTGAGCTGGTCGCGGAGCGCTCCGCGGCGGTGTCCGTTGGTGTATGCCTGTCCGGGCCGGTAAGTTACCCGTGAGTACGGGCAGGCTGGCCGCGCCGCCGGGCAGTACGAGAGAAGCGCAGCACGGGATAGCACGGACTGATGGAGGACCTGTGAGAATCGCGATCGGTGGAGCGATCACGCTGATCGCTCTCGCGGTGGCCGGCCGCCGCGTCTTCTGGCTGACCAGACTGATCAGATCCGGCCAGCCTGCCGAGGGGCGTCTCGACGATCTGCCGACCAGGATCTGGACGGAGATCAGCGAGGTCGGCGGCCAGCGCAAGCTGCTCAAGTGGTCGGTGCCCGGCCTGGCCCACTTCTTCACCTTCTGGGGATTCACCATCCTCGGGCTCACGATCGTCGAGGCCTACGGCGCCCTGTTCGACCATGACTTCCACATCCCGCTGTTCGGGGACTGGGCGATCATCGGGTTCCTTGAGGACTTCTTCGCCGTGGCGGTCCTCGCCGGCCTGCTCACCTTCACGATCATCCGGATACGCAACGCGCCGGCCCGGCTGGAGCGCAAGTCCCGCTTCTACGGCTCCCACATCGGCCCGGCGTGGGTCATCCTCGGGATGATCACGCTGGTCATCGTGACCTTGCTGATCATGCGTGGTGCGCAGTTCAACGCCGGTACCCACCCGCAGGGCGACACCAGGTGGGCCTTCGCCTCCTGGCTGGTCAGCCTCCCGCTCGATGTCTTCTCGGAGCACACCAACGAGATCATCGAGACGATCTTCCTGCTGGTGAACATCGCGATCATCATGGGCTTCCTGGTGCTGGTCGTCTACTCCAAGCACCTGCATATCGGCCTCGCTCCGCTCAACGTGATCCTCAAGCGTGAGCCGGTCGCCCTGGGCCCGCTGGGCACGACTCCGGACATCGAGAAGCTGATGGAGGAGGAAGAGCCCGTCGTCGGCGTCGGCAAGGTCGAGGACTTCTCCTGGAAGGCCATGCTCGACTTCGCCACCTGCACCGAGTGCGGGCGGTGCCAGAGCCAGTGCCCGGCCTGGAACACCGGCAAGCCGCTGTCGCCCAAGCTTCTGATCATGGACCTGCGGGACCACCTCTTCGCGAAGGCCCCCTACCTGCTCGGAGCCAAGGGCGCCGAGGAGGGCGAGGAGGCGTCGAAGGCGGTCACCGGCGTCTCCGAGGACGCGTCCTCCAAGCACGCGGTGCACCACGTGCCCGAGTCCGGCTTCGGCCGGGTGCCCGAGCCCGGTCAGCCCCAGGCCGACCGTCCGCTCGTCGGGACGGAGGAGGAGGGCGGGGTCATCGACCCCGACGTCCTGTGGTCGTGCACCAACTGCGGGGCCTGCGTGGAGCAGTGCCCGGTGGACATCGAGCATGTCGACCACATCGTCGACATGCGCCGCTACCAGGTGATGATCGAGTCGGCGTTCCCGTCCGAGGCCGGCGTCATGCTGCGCAACCTGGAGAACAACGGCAACCCGTGGGGTGTCTCGCCGCGGTCGCGTACCGAGTGGACCGAGGGCCTGCCGTTCGAGGTCCGCATCCTCGACGAGGGCGAGCAGATCCCGGACGAGGTCGAGTACCTCTACTGGGTCGGCTGCGCCGGCGCCATCGAGGACCGGGCCAAGAAGGTCGCCCGCTCGTTCGCCGAGCTGCTGCACACCGCCGGCGTCGAGTTCGCCGTTCTCGGCAGCCAGGAGTCCTGCACCGGCGACCCGGCCCGCCGCCTCGGTAACGAGTACCTCTACCAGGAGATGGCCAAGGCCAACATCGAGCTGCTGAACGAGACCGGCGTCAAGAAGATCGTCGCGACCTGCCCGCACTGCTTCAACAGCCTCGCGCGGGAGTACTCCGCCCTCGGCGGCACCTACGAGGTCGTCCACCACACGCAGCTGCTCGGCAAGCTGGTGGAGGAGCGCAAGCTCGTCCCGATCACCCCGATCGACTCCTCGGTCACCTACCACGACCCGTGCTTCCTCGGCCGGCACAACAAGGTCTACACCCCGCCGCGGGAGATCCTCGAGGCCATCCCGGGCATCCGCGGGCAGGAGATGCACCGCTGCAAGGACCGCGGCTTCTGCTGCGGCGCCGGCGGCGCGCGGATGTGGATGGAGGAGAAGATCGGCAAGCGGGTCAACGTCGACCGCATGGAGGAGGCCCTCGGCCTCGACCCCGACGTGGTCTCGACGGCCTGCCCGTTCTGCATCGTGATGCTCTCCGACGCCGTCACCGAGAAGAAGCTCGCGGGTGAGGCCAAGGAGAGCGTCGAGGTGCTCGACGTCTCGCAGCTGCTCGCCCGGTCGCTGGTCGCGCCGCCCGCGGCGGAGGGGACGCCGGCGATCGCCGGCTCCCCGGTGGACGGAGTGTGACCCGAGGCCGAAGGGCCTGAACAGAACAGAACGGACGGGGCACGGCCGCTGGCTGTGCCCCGTTGCCGTGTGCGGCGCCGGGCCGGGCCGGCGCCCGCCGGGTGGATCGGGTGGATCAGGTGGATCAGGTGGTGCGGGCCGTGTCGGTGAGCTCGGGAACCGCCGTCCGGGTGAAGTCGCGGTAGGCCCGGGACGGTGTGGGTCCGCGCTGCCCCTGGTAGCGAGATCCATAGATCGCCGAGCCGTAAGGATGCTCGGCCGGCGTCGACAGCCGGAACAGGCACAGCTGGCCGATCTTCATTCCGGGCCAGAGCTTGATCGGCAGTGTCGCCACGTTGGACAGCTCCAGCGTGACGTGCCCGGAGAAGCCCGGGTCGATGAAGCCCGCCGTCGAATGGGTCAGGAGGCCGAGCCGGCCCAGGCTCGACTTCCCCTCGAGGCGCCCGGCGAGGTCGTCGGGCAGGGTGATGACCTCCAACGTCGACCCGAGCACGAACTCGCCGGGGTGCAGGACGAACGGCTCGTCTCCGTCGGGCGCCACGAGCTCGGTGAGGTCCTCCTGCTCGACGGCGGGGTCGATGTGGCTGTAGCGGTGGTTCTGGAAGACCCGGAACGCGCGGTCGAGCCGCAGGTCGACGCTGGAGGGCTGGATCAGGCGCTCGTCGTAGGGATCCAGCCTGACGCGGCCCGTCGTGATCTCGGCTCGGATATCCCGGTCTGACAACAGCACGCCACGGACGCTACCGCAGAGCCTGACGACCCAGGCGAAACGTCCGGTAGCCGGGCCGCCATCGGACTCGTGCGTGTGCGAGCGCCGGCCCTTTGGGTAAGAGAGGCTCGAAATCCGCGCGAGGTCGCCACCGGCGGAGCGCTGTTGTCGGCGGTGGCGTGACCGTCTCGGTGGCCTGACAGCCTCGGCGGCGCAGGACGATCCAGGATGGGGACTGATGCTGGGGCTACCGGATCACATCAGGGCATGTCTGTTCGATCTCGACGGTGTCCTGACACGCACCGCGGCCGTGCACGCCGCCGCCTGGAAGGAGATGTTCGACGACTTCCTGGAGAACTGGGCCAGCCGCTCCGGCGACCCGTTCGTCCCGTTCGACATCGACACCGACTATCCCGAGCAGGTCGACGGCCGGCCGCGGGTCGACGGCGTCCGCACGTTCCTGGACTCCCGCGGGATCCACATCCCGGTCGGCGCGCCGGGCGACCCGCCGTCCGCGATGACCGTCAACGCGCTCGCGACCAGGAAGAACATCCTGCTCCAGAGGAAGATCGACGAGGACGGCGTCGAGGTGTTCGCCGGGTCGGTGCGGTACCTGGAGGAACTGGACCGCGCCGGCGTTCCGCGGGCGGTGGTGTCGTCCAGCGCGAACTGCGCCCAGGTGCTGCGGGCCGCCGGGATCGAGCACTTCCTGCCGGTCCGCGTCGACGGCCAGACCGCCCCGGAGCAGGGCCTCGCGGGCAAGCCCGCCCCTGACACCTTCCTGGCCGGGGCGGCGGCGCTGAACGTCCCGGCCTCCGCCGCCGCGGTCTTCGAGGACGCTGTGGCGGGCGTACAGGCCGGGCGGGCCGGTGGCTTCGGCTGTGTGGTCGGCGTCGACCGGATCGGCCATGCCGAGGCCCTGCGGCACAACGGGGCCGACATCGTGGTCACGGATCTCGCGGAACTGCTCGAGGGGCTCTCCAGCTCGTCGGGGTCCTCCGGCGCGGTGACGGCCGGGAGGGCCGTGTGATCGGCAGGCCGGTCTACCCCGTCGAGGCCTGGTCACTGACGGAACACGGTCTCGACATCGACGATCTGTCCCGGTCCGAGTCCCTGTTCGCGCTCGCGAACGGGCATGTGGGTCTGCGCGGGAACCTGGACGAAGGCGACCCACACGGGCTTCCCGGCACCTACCTCAACTCCGTCCACGAACTGCGCCCGCTTCCGTACGCGGAGGCGGGCTACGGCTATCCCGAGTCCGGGCAGACCATGATCAATGTGACGAACGGAAAGATCATTCGTCTGTTGGTGGACGACGAGCCGTTCGACGTCCGCTACGGGGATCTGCTCGCCCACTCCAGAACCGTCGACTTCCGGGCCGGGGTGCTGCGCCGGGATGTCGACTGGGTCTCTCCGGCCGGCCAGCGGATCCGAATACACAGTCAGCGGCTGGTGTCCTTCTCCCAGCGTTCCGCCGCGGCAATCCTCTACGAGATCGAACCGGTCGACGCCTCCGTGCGGGTCGTGATCCAGTCCGAGCTCGTCGCCAACGAGCAGCTGCCCGTCCGCCGGGGTGATCCGCGTGCCGCCGCCGAGCTCGAATCGCCGCTCGTCTCCGAACGGCATCGCGCCCGTGACGCCATGGTCGAACTGGTCCACCACACGCGGCACAGCGATATCCGGGTCGCGGCCGCGATGGACCACATCTTCGACGGCCCACGCTCGCTCGGCGTCAGCTCGGAGAGCGAGCCCGACGCCGGGCAGGTCACCGCCACCGCCGTCCTGGCACCCGGCGAGAAACTGCGCATGGTCAAGTTCCTCGCCTACGGCTGGTCCGAGCAGCGTTCGCTGCCCGCGCTGCGCGACCAGGCCGTCGCCGCCCTGGTCGCCGCCCGCCAGACCGGATGGGAAGGGCTCGTCGCCGAGCAGCGGGACTACCTGGCGGAGTTCTGGCGCGGCGCGGACGTCGAGGTCGATGGCGATGCCGAGGTGCAGCAGGCCGCCCGCTTCGCGCTCTTCCATGTTCTGCAGGCCGGCGCGCGGGCCGAACGCAGGGCCATCCCGGCGAAGGGCCTCACCGGCCCGGGCTACGACGGCCACGCCTTCTGGGACACCGAGAGCTACGTCCTGCCGGTCCTCACGTACACCGCCCCCGCGGCCGCCGCCGACGCGCTGCGCTGGCGGCACTCCATTCTTCCCCTCGCCCGCGAACGCGCGCAGCTGCTCAACCTGGACGGCGCCGCCTTCCCCTGGCGGACCATCCACGGCGAGGAATGCTCCGGATACTGGCCCGCGGGAACCGCCGCCTACCACGTCAACGCAGATATCGCCGACGCCGTCATCAGATATCTGTGGGCCACCGAGGACGAGCACTTCGAGCTCGAGTTCGGGCTCGAGATCCTGATCGAGACGGCGCGGCTGTGGCGCTCCATCGGCCATCACGACCTCTCCGGGCGCTTTCGCATCGACGGGGTCACCGGGCCGGACGAGTACTCCGCGCTCGCCGACAACAACGTCTACACGAACCTGATGGCCCAGCGGAACCTCATCGGGGCGGCCGACGCCGTGCGACGCCACCCCGACCGCGCGCGGGCCTTCGGCGTCGACGCGGAGACCGCTGCCAACTGGCGGGACGCCGCCGATGACATGTTCATTCCCTACGACGAACGCCTCGGCGTCCATCCGCAGTCAGAGGGCTTCACCGAGCACCAGGTGTGGGACTTCGAGAACACCAGGCCGGAACAGTACCCCCTGCTGCTGCACTATCCCTATTTCGACCTGTACCGCAAGCAGGTCGTCAAACAGGCCGACCTGGTACTCGCGATGCAGCGTCGCGGCGACGCCTTCACCGCCGAGCAGAAGGCCCGCAACTTCGCGTACTACGAAGGACTCACCGTCCGGGACTCCTCGCTGTCGGCCTGCTGCCAGGCCGTGATGGCCGCCGAATGCGGGCACATGGCGCTCGCACACGACTACCTGCGGGAAGCCGCCTTCATGGACCTGAAGGACATCGAGCACAACACGGGCGACGGCCTCCACGTCGCCTCCCTCGCCGGCAGCTGGATCGCGCTCGTCGAAGGCTTCGGCGGGCTGCGGGACAACGGCCGGCTGCTCTCCTTCACCCCCCGGCTCCCCGAAGGCCTCACCCGTCTCGCGTTCCGGCTGCGGGTCCGCTCCCGCCGGCTGCACGTCGAGGTCCTGGACTCCTCCGCCACCTACACCGTGGTCGAAGGCGACGCGATCTCCATCCTTCACCATGGCGAACAGGTCCGGATCGGGCCCGACGAGCCGTGCAAACTGGACATCCCCCCGTTCCCCGCGCGGGAACGGCCCCGCCAGCCCGCCGGCCGCGAGCCCCTGCGCTTCCTGCATCAGGCGGACGGCGTCTCGGTGGGCCGTCCCGACCTGCCCCATCTTTCGCACGCCAGAACCACCCGCGCCGAGCAGACCCGCGCCGAAGCCACCCACGCCGCCACCCAGCATGCAGCCGATCCTCACCCGGGCACCTGACCAGGGCAGGTGACCGCACCGCCAGTCCTGACGAAAATTCCGCGGTGCTGGGCAGCCCCCCGACGTCGACGTCCAGTAGGATGCGGTTGCACCACGCGGGCGTAGTTCAGAGGCAGAACACGAGCTTCCCAAGCTTGCAACGCGGGTTCGATTCCCGTCGCCCGCTCCACTCTGGGAGACGTGTGTCAGACGGGGTCTGACCTGGTCGTTTCGCCATTTTGCCGGAGGGGGCCGAGCCCCCCCGAGCCCCCCACGGCGTTCGGGCGCGGGGCTTATGGGGTTTGGGACGTGGCCCTGGGGCCCTGGGGGTGGGTGCTGGTCGGGCGGCGGTGTCCGGTGAGTGTCTCGGCGGGGCCTCGGTGTCGGGGTGGCTGGCTGGCTGGTGATGGTTCAGGCTGGGTGTCCTGGGACCATGTCGCGGATGTCCTGGAAGCTCAGCTGGTTGAGAGGCCCGTCGTACTCGCTGCCGGTGGGGCTGATGACGAACGCGGAATGGTCGCCGACGTCCGTCATTGCCACGACGGGGCCGGCGAACCAGGCGGGCGGGGCCGTGAGGATCGGCATTCCGAACGGTCCCGGTGACCAGGCGCAGTGGGCGAACTTGTCGAAGTCGTCGCCGGTTCTTTCGCCGAACAGTTCCGCGAGGGCCCGGTCGGAGGCGTCCAGCAGGTGCAGGGCCAGGTGGGTGGCCCGCCGGGCCAGGCCGAAGGTGTGGTTGGTGTGCGAGATGCACACCAGGTAGCGCGGCGGATTGATGCTGCACTGGGTGTGGAAACCGATGAGGCAGCCGCTGCGCTCGCCGTCCACAGCAGTCGTCACGATGGCCATCGGGTAGCTGATGGCGCTGATCGCGTCGTGGAACGCGGGCGGCTGAGTCATGGGCGCTGCTCCTTACCGGCTGGCGATCTCGTCCGCTCACCTGCCCGGGATGCGCCGTCTCATGCCACGGGTCCGGGTCAGTGGTCGGCGTACCTGCCGTTGCAGCTGTAGGTGCGGATCCGGCCGTCGCCGCTGTCATCGACGTAGCTCAGTCTGAGGCTGCCGCTGTAGATCCAGCCGGCGGTGGACGTGCCGTCCAGCCGGGCCCACCACCACACATTGTCGTGCTTGTTGACCACGCTGCAGTGCAGCCAGACCTTCAGCCCCTTGGCGAGCCTCGAGACGGTACCGCAGGCGGCGTAGGGCCCGGTGCGCAGCGCGGTGTCCTCGACGAGGACACCGTAGCCGTCGCCGTTGTAGGTGTGGCTCGGGCTGGCCGGGCAGCTGGTCGCCGCGGCACTTGGCGTCGCGGCCGGGTTCGGCGCCGCGCTGGTGCGCGGGGCGCGGGAGGGGGTCCGCGAGGCTGGTGCGGGGAGGGTCTCTTGGA
>NZ_JBFLUG010000114.1:0-24739 GCF_041008525.1 Parafrankia sp. FMc2
CTGCGGTCACGTCTCGCGACGCTCCCGACTCCGCGGAAGCCACCCGCGCCTCATCCGGACGGCGACGGGGACGAGGTGATCGACGTACTCGGTGGCATGGCCGAGCTCGTCAGGATGCTGGACGAGCAGGGCGTGAACCCCGCCGAGCTCCTCGCGGGTCTGGCGGGGAACCCGAGGGGGCGGCGTGGCCTGTCAGCGGCGGGCTGGGCGCCGGCGCCACCGCTCCCGAAGAAGCCGAAGCGGGCCAAGGGACAGCGGGCCCCCGTCTACCAGGTCAAGGTCGGGCTGCGCGGCGCGAAACCACCGATCTGGCGACGGCTGGAGGTACCGGCCAACACCAGCCTGGAGCGCCTGCACACCATCCTCCAAGCGGCCTTCGACTGGGACGACAGCCATCTGCACGTCTTCGAGACGCCCTACGGCAGGTTCGGCACACCAGACGCGGATCTTGACCAACGCGCCGAGCAGCCGGTGTCGCTGGAGCAGGTACTTCCCACCATCAAAGCAAAGATCCGTTACACCTACGACTTCGGCGACGACTGGGATCACGAGATCGTCCTGGAAAAGATCCTCGAGCCCGACCCGTCGGTCCGCTATCCGCGCTGCACCGGCGGGCGCCGCGCGGCCCCGCCGGAGGACTGCGGCGGTCTCTGGGGCTACGAGGCGCTCCTGGAGATCCTCGGCGACCCCAGCCATCCCGAGCACGACGAGCGGCTGGAATGGCTGGGCCTCGGCAGCGCGGCCGACCTCGATCCCACCGCGTTCGACCCTCAGGGGGTGACAGCCGCGCTGTCCCGGCTCCGCTGACGGCGGCGCGACGGCTCGTCTGGCAGAAGACCGTCACCGAAAGAGGTCTTGACAATTCTCGCGGAGCCACTCCGTCCGCGGCGGGCCTATCCGCAGCAAAAAAATGCGACAAGTTCGACGAACCCGCTTGACCGCGGCACGTCTATGCGGGGGCGGAACGTCCCGCTCTGCTCCATCCTTCCGAGACCCGCTGGTCCAGCACCATCCCGATCAGCAGCGCCAGCGGATCGTTCGTCAGCAGCTCGTCGGACTCGTCGATCTGACTCAAATGCAGGCCCACGGGCACTGTTGCATCCGGCGACTCCAGCCGATCTTGACCGCAGATCTTCCCGTAGTTGAGCCTTCGTGGGGCTCGGTCGGCAGGTCGACGGTGCTCCGGCGACCGGATCCGGCGTCCTCCAACAGGAGGATTTTCGGTCGAGATCTCCCGGCCTCGCCGGATGCAACAGTGCCAACAGACCCCTGGGATGGGCGAAGCGATCGAGGTCTTCAACGATTTGCTGGCAAAGCACGTGTCGCTATGATCGCCTGATTCCGCCGGTCAGGCCGTCCAGTCCTCGGAACGCAGGCCGGGGACCCTGCTGAACTCGGAGCTGTTGGCCGTGACGACCGTCAGTTCGCGCCGAAGAGCCTGGCCCGCGATCAGCACGTCGTAGGCGCCGATCGGGGTTCCGGCCTTCTCCAGGGCGGCGCGCACCTGACCGGCGTTCCGGGCATCCTCGTCATCAAAGTCCAGCAGGTCCATGCCGCCGGAGAGCAGCACCCGAAGTCGGTCGGTGTTATCCGCCACCTGACTGCTCTTCGCCACGCCGTACCACAGCTCGAAAAGAACGACGGACGACAGCGCCAGATACTCGCCGGACGCCTGGGCCGACCGGTACCGTTCCCGCACCGCGAGCGGCTTGTTCCGCAGCAGCGCGACCACGGCGTTCGTGTCGAGGAGGTAGTTCACTCGAAGAGGTCCTCGCCGACGGGCGTGGGCGGCTGGTCCCTGCCGTCCTCGAACAGCGGCACGTCGGCGAATCGATCCAGCTCGGCGAACCACGCCTCGACATCCGAGGCGATCGGCTCCAGTAGTACACCGTCTCCTACGTGACGCACGCGCACCCGGTTACCGGGCAGGCGAAACTCCTTGGGCAGCCGCACGGCCTGGCTCCTACCATGCATGAAGATCCTCGCGATCGCGGTCTCGGCCATGATCTCCCTCCCGGATGATAGATACCAAAAGTATACATCACCTGCGCGCCGCACGCGAGGCGCAGCCTGTGGGGTGCCAGAAGGGGCACTGTTGCATCCGGCGGGGCCGGGAGATCTTGACCGAAAATCCTCCTGTTGGAGGACGCCGGATCCGGTCGCTGGAGCACCATCGATCTGCCGACCGAGCCCCACGAAGGCTCAACTACGGGAAGATCTGCGGTCAAGATCGGCTGGAGTTGCCGGATGCAACAGTGCCTGCTCGCACATCTCGCACCTGCCCGCCACGAGCCGCGTGATCAGCTCTGTGCGGCGGTCGGTGACCTGGACTGGTTTGCGGTCGATGAGGACCGCGGTTTTCTGTCGTTTCAGTGGGATGCCACCGAACCGTGCGACCAGTGGTTTCCTGCCGTCGCGTTCGACACTGACCTGGAAGCATCTGCGTGGCCCGGACGGTGTCTCGGCGGTCGCCTTGTAGGCGGCCGCCATTTTGGACACCGACGAGTCATGTTTGCAGGCCAGTGTTTTCAGCAGTGAGGTCAGCATGACCCAATGCACCCGGTTCAGTCGGTAGACGTCGCCGGCCAGCAGATAGTACTGGACGAGGCCCCGGTATTCGGCCGCGTAGGTGTTGACGATCGTGTAGTCGTCGTCGTTCACCAGCCAGGGCCGGCGCTGGGGTTTTCCGCGCATCATGTACGGGGCACAGGCAGCCTTGACCACCGCCGACGGCACGCGTAAAGCAATCGCGCCGTTGGCTGCCCGGCGACCACGTGTGATCTTGTGATCGCTGTGTTGATTGGTGATCTCATAGCCGAGGAAAGTCGCCGCGCCTGTGCGGGCGTGGGTGATGAGCGTCTTTTCCTCGGACAGTTCCAGCAGGAGGTCGTCGCGCAGGAACTGGGCGAGGCGCTGTTTGACTTCCTCAGCCTCGGCTTTTGGTCCGGTGAACCCGAGCAGAGTGTCGTCGGCGAAGCGCACGTACCGCAGCCGCCGGTAGCCGGGATCGTGGGGATCCCCGCTGGACATGCTGCGCTGCTGCGTGCGCAGCGCCCGGGTCGCGGCCCGGTCGCCACGTTTACGGGCGCGTTGGATCGCGCAGTGCACCCTGCTGTACTCAGGATTACGCCTTCGGCTTGCGCCTCGAGTGTATTCCGGTATGAGCTCTGTCTCGACGAAGGTGTCCAACCGGTCGAGGTAAATGTTGGATAGGACGGGTGAGACGCCGCTGCCCTGCGGCGCGCCGCTGAGCGTGGCGTTCCACCGCCAGTCCTCCAGGTATCCGGCTTTCAGCATGTTACGCAGCAGCCGTAGGAACCTGTTGTCGTGGATTTTCTCGCCGAGTATCCCCAGCATGACCTCGTGGTCAAGCGTGTCGAAACACCGCGCGATGTCACCCTCGATGAACCAGGTCGTCCCGGTCCAAGTCTTCGCCACCTCGCTGAGCGCGGTGTGGCATCCCCGGCCGGAACGGAAACCGTGCGAGCGGTCAGAGAACCTCGGCTCGTAGTACGCGGTGAGTAGTAGACGCACCACTTCGCCAACGATCTTGTCCGACCATGATGGCAGGCCCAGGGCCCTCTTCTTCCCGTTCTTCTTCGGGATGTGGACCCGTCGTACCGGGCTGAATCTGTAGCGCTCGTGGCGCAACGCATCGATGATGCGGTCGATTCTGCCCGTTGACATGCCGTCTGCGGTCTCCCCGTCGGCCCCCGGCGTCATGGCCCCTTTGTCAGAGTACACTCGGCCGTAGGCCAGCAGATACAAGTCCGGGTTGTACATCTGTCGGTACAGTTCGGTCAACGGCAGGCCGCGCCTGCCGCGTTCACGGAGGACACCCAGTACCGTTTCGGCGCTCTGCATTACGCATACCTCGCGGGTTTTGAGTGTCCGGTCACCTGGCCCCCTTGGCCCTGTCGACGGTTTTCCCGCCGTCCTTGGTGGGGCGTTACTCCCACGACTACTACGGGGCCTCCGTCGCCATAGGGTTCGCACCCCGTAGGCGATCCCATGTTCGTCCCTGTCGTACGTACCAGCATGACGTAGGCGGCCCACTCATCTCCTTGAATACCCTCGCTGGGTATCGCTCCGCGCTCTGGAGGTTGCGTCAACCCCGATGGGATGTCGACGCAGAGCGCGGCACCGGTTACAGGCGTCTTTCCGATGGACGGATCTTTGCATCCTCTGGAGATTGGGCTTCAGACAATCCAGTTTTCGCCATATCATGCGGACCCCTCGAACGCCCCGCTCCATACGCCTGGACACGGTCGTCGATTTTCTGGCATGCTACTGTCCCCTTGA
Organism: Parafrankia sp. FMc2; assembly: GCF_041008525.1. Classification (NCBI taxonomy): domain Bacteria; kingdom Bacillati; phylum Actinomycetota; class Actinomycetes; order Frankiales; family Frankiaceae; genus Parafrankia; species Parafrankia sp. FMc2. The sequence goes on from NZ_JBFLUG010000114.1 coordinate 4,303, forward strand.
CCTTTCGGCGCCGGGTTAGCCATCGGGTCCGAGAACATCCCTCCAAGTTCCCCCCAGCTACGCTGGGGATACGACAAGGCGCGTCATGGCGCAACACCGGTAAACCGTTACGTGATCAACCTCGAGGCCGCGTTCGGCGAGGAGTTCCTCGACGTCGCGGTACGACAGGGCGTACCGCAGGTACCACCGGACTGTCAGGATGATCACCTCGGGTGGGAACCGGAACCCGGCGAACTCCGACGTCGGAACCGGTGGACGGACACGACGTCGACGCATCCTTCGATCATGACTTACCCGTGGTCGAGATGGCGGACTTCGCCGATGCAACAGTGAGCTCGCCGCGACCAGGCTGCCGCCCGCTGGTTCTTCGTTCGGGCGCTGTCTCATGGCCGGCGGCCGGTCGAGGTCACCACGGACAAGGCGCCGGTCTATCCGCGGATCCTCGACGAGCTCCTGCCCGAGGCCTGCCACGTTGACGCGGCCCGGGAGAACAATCGGATCGAGGCCGATCATGGCCGGTTAAAGGCCCGGCTGCGTCCGATGCGTGGGCTGAAACGCCTGCGATCCGTCCAGACCATTAGCTCCGGGCATGCGCTCGTCCAGAACATCCGCCGCGGCCACTACGAACTCGGGATTGACACCGACCCGCACGCACGGCTGACAGCCGCGTTTACCGAGCTCACCCTCACGATCTGATCACCCGCTCGGCAGAGTCAACCATGCCCTGCCTTCCCCCAATGCAACAGACCCCAGACCGGGAGAGGACGGTCCGAGATCGGGGGCGGGAGAACTGTTGACGCTGGACCGTCTCTTGAAGGTCACCGATGCCGGGCTGCCGGTGCTCTCGAGGTGTGCGTACGACATGCGGATGGCGATGGCGCCCTCGCCGACGGCCGAGGCGACCCGGCGGACGTTGCCGCTGCGCACGTCACCCACCGCGAAGACGCCGGGGTGGCTGGTCTCCAGCATGTGCGGAGGGCGGTCGGGATGCCGCGACGCGCTGTCCCGCGTGGCGGCGGCGGTCGTGGCGTTGCCTGCTGTAGTGGTCGCGGTGGTAATTCTGAGCATGGCTTCTTCCGCGTCCGTGCCGGTGAGCACGAAACCGCGGTCGTCCAGGGCGACGGTGTCCGCGAGCCACCCGGTGCGGGGCTTCGCGCCGATGAAGACGAAGAGTGCCTCGACCGGGACTGTGCGCTGTTCACCGGTGTGCTTGTCGCGCAGGACGAGAGCTCGCAGCGAGTCGTCTCCCTGGACCTCCTGGACCTCTGTGTGCGGCACGACGAGGACCCGGGGATGCCGCGTGATCCGGTCGACCAGGTACCGGGACATGTTCCTGGTCAGGTCGTCGTCGCGGACCACCAAGTGGACGACCGGTGCGACGTCGGCCAGGAAGATCGTTGCCTGTCCGGCGGAGTTGCCACCGCCGACCACGGCGACCGGGCGGCTGGCGCACAGGCGGGCCTCCATCACTGTCGCGGCGTAGTGGACGTCCGTCCCCTCGAACTTCTCGATGCCGGGCACGTCCAGCCGGCGGTACCGCGCGCCGGTGGCGATCACCACAGTCCGGCTTACGATCTCGGTGTGAGAGCTGCCGGTGTCGCACCGGACCACATACAGGTCACCGTCCGGTACCAGCGCCACCGCCTCAGCCGGCACGTTGATCTCGGCCCCGAACTTGTGCGCCTGGATGGCCGCCCGGTCGGCGAGTTCCGCCCCGGAGATCCCCGCGGGGAAGCCGAGGTAGTTCTCGATCCGGGACGATGTGCCTGCCTGCCCGCCGGTGGCGACGGCATCGAGCACGGTGGTGGCCATCCCGTCCGAGGCGGCGTAGACAGCCGCCGCGAGCCCGGCGGGACCGGCCCCGACGACCAGCACGTCCCGGACCGAGGTGTCGGCTCGCGCCACTGGCAGGCCGATGGCCTGGGCCAGCTCGGTGTTGCTCGGATTGCGCAGCACCAGGGTGTCCCGCCAGATCACCACCGGGGTGTCCTGGGGCTTCAGGCCGATGGCGCGCAGCACCTTCTCCGTCTCGCGGTCCTGTTCGAGGTCCACGAACCGGTGCGGCAGCCGGTTGCGCGCGGCGAACTCCCGCAGCCGCCGGCTGTCCGGGCTGTAGCGGGAGCCGATGATCCGGAACCCGGCCCCCAGGCCGATCAGCATCGATCGGCGCTGGAAGCAGGTCCGCACGATCTCGTCACCGAGGGCGGTGTCGCGACTTATCACGTCGCGCAGGACGTCCAGCGGCACCGCGAGCATCTCGCCGTCCTCGCCGGCGACCGCGGTGAAGAAGGAGACCTGACCCTCCAGCAGACCCAGCTCACCGAGGTAACGACCGGATCCGTGCACCCGGACCACCCGTTCCTCGTCGGTGCCGTACCCGGTAATCACGAGTACCTTGCCGTGCAGGATGACCAGGAACTCCTCGGTCCGTTCGCCCTCCCGGACCAGCACCTCGTCCGCTCGGACCTGGCGCCGTTCCCCGCGGGCGGCCAGGGTCGCGATCTGATCGTCGGAGAGCCTGGGATACGCCCCGTACAGGTCGGGTGTCTCCGTCAGATCAGGAGTCTCCGTCAGGTCGGACGCGTCCCTGCGTTCGGAGGTCAGGGTGGATGCGGCGGCTGGTCTCTCCCCGTCCGTTGCGCCGTGCTCCCGTCTAAGGTCCTGGTCGGTGGTCAAGCGCCGCTCAGACATACGACTCCTCGCAGTGCCTGTCATGCCGTGAATGGAAAGGTTTCCGGTGGTTCGCCACGGTTCCCGCCCGCGGTTCGCTCGAGGGGTTCGACGGCGCGGGTCGCGTCGATGTGGATGATCGCGTCGAACTGGTCGGCGGCCCGCGCGCGGAAGTAGTGGCTCTGCCGTTCGGCCCCGGGGCGGTAGATGACACCGATGGCCCGTTCCAGGCGGGCGGAGGTCAACGTCCTGGCGGCCCGGGCGGTGGACCCGAGGCAGAGGAGGAACTCCTTCTCCCCGACCTCGTGGAACAGCTCCTCGAGGCTGCCGAGGAGGGCCGGACGAACTCGTTTGCGCTCGGCCGGCCGGTCCCACTCGTGGGCGGCGGTGACGGTACCGGTGTAGGTCGTGAAGCCGACCAGCCGGCAGTCACCTGGATGGCGGTGCCGGACGAGCTGACCGAGGGTTTTCTCTCCGCGAGCCGCGACCTCGGCCGCGGAGGCGTCGCCGACGTGGGAGTTGTGCGCCCACACCACGATCTTTGCCGGGCCGGACCGCCGGTGGCGAAGATGGCCGGCAAGCGCGTCGAGCGTGTCGGCCATGTGCTGGTCGCGCAGGTTCCACGACGACACCCCGCCGCTGAATATCGAACGGTAGAACTCCGCTGCCGCCTTGACGGTCCGCGCGTTCTGCCGGGCGAAGAAGTAGTCGTCCCCGGTGAACCGCCCATCCCGCCGGGTGTAGTCGGCCGCGTGCCGATGTAGGTCGACGAGTTGGTCCACCCCCTGCTGTTCGCAGGTCTCGCCGGCCCCGAACGCGGCCGCATGGCGGTATACCTGGCCGTCGAAGCCGTCGCCGTAGTGGTCGAGACAGGTGTAGCGCTCCCGGGCCCGCGCCGCGGCGGCCGGGTCCACCCGCTCCAGAAAGGCGATAAGTTCCTGGATGGAGTGGTAGAGGCTGTACAGGTCGAGTCCGTAGAAGCCTGCCTTGGCCGACTCGTGCCCGCCGAACCGGTCGTTGTGGTCACGTAGCCATCCGACGAAGTCGAGCACGTCTGTGTTGCGCCACATCCAGCTCGGGAAGCGTTCGAAACCGCGCAACGCCTCCTCGGCGGTCACGTCCTCGCCCTGTCCGCGGACGAACCGGTTCACCCGGAGGGCATCCGGCCAGTCCGCCTCCGCCGCCACCGCCGCGAACCCCTTCTCTTCGATGAGGCGCCGGGTCATCGCGGCGCGGGCGGCGCAGAACTCATGGATGCCGTGTGACGCCGCACCGATCAGCACCAGATCCGCGTCACCGACCAGATCGAACAGGATGGCGTCGGACGGGATCCCGTCCTTCATCGGGAAGATCTCGGAACGGACGATCGCCGGCGCGGTGCAGCACACCCCGACTCCTTCGGGAAGCCGGGAGAACGCCGCCGCATGCAGCAGATCACGGACCCCCTCATCCGTCACCTGGGTGAAGTCCCAGTACGACTGCCCGACCGCGAAGAACGGCGACGGCGTGGTCGCGCACACCGCCTCGTTGGCCAGTGCCCGCAACTCCTGGCAGGTGGACGTGGGCGCCGCCGGCACGGCGACGACGATCCGCGCCGCCCGCGACCGCCGCAGCGCCAGGACGGTGGCACGCATGCTCGCACCCGTCGCGAGGCCGTCGTCGACCACGATCACGGTCCGCCCCGAGACGTCCATCGCCGGTCTTCCGTCCCGGAACATCTGCTCTCGGTGCAGCAACCCACGGCCTTCGGCCTCCGCCACCCGTTGGATCACCTCGGAGGAGAGGCTCATGCCGCGGACCACGTCATCGTTAAGAACCAGCACCCCGCCGCTGGCGATCGCGCCCATCGCCAGTTCCTCCTGGCCCGGCACCCCCAGCTTGCGGACAATGAAGACGTCGAGTGGCACGCCGAGATCCTTAGCGACCTCGTAGACGACCGGAACCCCACCCCGGGCCAGCCCCAACGCCAGCACGTCAGGACGGCATCGGTACTGGCCGAGGAGTCCCGCCAGGAATCTGCCGGCATCCCGGCGGTCACGGAACACGCGGTTGTTCGACATGACCTTGTATCCTGCCTGTTCGGCGGCCAAGATTGGCGTAATGCCCCATCGCGGCCAGCAGAAACCACATCGCCGGCCCGCGGCTATCTCCCCGCCGTCTTCCCGAGCTGCCGCAGCCCCTCACGGAGGAATGGGAGCATGCGGTCATATAGCGGAAATGGTGTCTATGCGAGGCCGAGGACCGATCTCTTGCGGAACCGGCTCACCCGTTTCACTCTGGCTACATGGACGTGGGCAGAGCGGACCTGGGCAGCAACGAACCGGCGAGGATCGGGAGAGCCCATGGCGGTGAAACTGAACAGAAAAGACTATGACCATTCCAGACGATAATCGAGGGCAGGAAGGTCGTGCTGGACGAGCGGGACGACTGGAGCGAGCATCAGCCCTCCGCTCTGCGGGAGAACAGGTTCATCGAGGAGCACGGCCTCGCTGACTACCAGAAGGGGTACCTGGGGATCGACGACGAGACCGGCGAGGACGGGAAGACGCGGTACAAGTTCCCCTACGGAGACTTCGAGAACGTGCACCTGGGCGGTGTCCTGTCGGCCGAGTCGAGAGCCGGGCAGTACAAGCATTTCGACGTTGAACAGGCCGCCGCCCACTTGCATGGAACTCTTGACGTCGTACACACCGGATACATGGAATGCTTGACGTCGTACGCACCGGATAGTGGCGCGTGCGCAACCAGCCGAGGGAGGATCACCATGCCGGTTATGGGCGTGACCAGGTTCGAACGATTCTTCCGGACCGCCGCGGGTCTGGACATAGACAAGAACGACGTGAAGCGTTACGGCGATTTCGTCAACGACAAGCTCTTCGATCTTCTGCTCATGGCGCAGGCGACCGCGAAGGCGAACGTCCGAGATGCGATAGAGCCGTGGGACCTTCCCATCGCCAAAGGCCTCCAGGAGAGCATGCACCGTTTCCGGGATCTCGATGAGGAGATCGAGCTGCATCCCATCCTGGAACAGATCGCGGCTCGCCCCCCGCTGGACCTCGCCCTGAGCGACGACACCACGGCCCGCCTTCCCCTCATCGTCGGCGGACTAAGCCTCGCACTCGCCAGAGCCTTCAGGATCATCGAACCGAAGATCAAGAATCCCGGGCCCACCGAATGGGAGCGCATCAGCCGCATCTTCGACCTCCTCCTTTGAACACCTGGGGGAAGGCGCTCGTGGAAGGGAAGGCGTGGTCGGGTCAGCGCGGTCATGTCACGTCAGTCGGGTCAGCCGTTGGACGATCCCGCGCCGGATGTCTGCGCGCTGGACGCTCCGGCGTCGGATGACTCGGCTTCGGACGACCTGGTGGTGGTGTCGGTGTACTGGCCCGAGGTGTCATCGATCCTCCGGTCGCTCTGCGTTGCCGTGGGTCCGGAGATCTCGATGTGGCGGGGCTGGCTGCTGCGGGCCTTCGCCAGCCGGACGGTCAGCACACCGTTGTCCAGGGTCGCCGTCACAGCTTCGGGATCGACGTCTCCGGGCAGCGTGATCTGGTGCTCGAAGTGGCCGAGCCGACGGGTCTGCCGGCGTAGCTTGCCGCGGTGTTCCCGCTCCTTGATCTCGCCGGTGACGAACAGTTCGTTCTCCTTCAGATCGATCGAGACGTCCTTGGGGTCGACGCCGGGCAGTTCGAGTTCGACCAGGAACGCGTCGTCGGTCTCCTCGACGTCCACCGCCGGCACCATCGCGGCGAGGACCCCGTAGGGCCGGTGCTCCCCGCCGAAGACATCGCCGAGAAGGCTGCCCATCCGGGTCCAGGCGTCCTCGATCTCGCGGAACGGGTCCCAGCGAGTCGTCGGCACCGGACGGTCGGTGCCCGCGCGTGTTGGCATGTTCATGATCCACCCCCATGGCTGTTGCTCATGGTTTCTGGCGTGCACTCCAATCGTCGTCCGCGCCCGCGTCGCCGGCAAACGTAGACACCGTGGATGTTCGCGCCGGTTGCCGCGGCCGCCAGCGCGAGTCGGTTCTCGCGGCCCCCGGAGATCTCGGGTGTATTCGGTTGGGTTTCCGGCACGCGGGCAGTCTGTAAAAACGACCGCGTTGTTCGGGGAGATACCTTGGATGCCCTGCGCGGTGGCGCAACCACGACCCACGTCGGGTGGGGGCGATCGATATGCCACATGGTGATAGCGATTTCGGGACAGATGAGGGCAGTGCCCGCGGCTCCCGATCGAATGACCTTGGAGCCGGCGCTCCTGGAGCTGGAGTTCTCCACCGCGGTGACCCGCGCGTCGATGATGCTCGGAGTGAGCGGGGGACGGACCGTGCCGACGGGGCCGGCCGCACGGTCGGGTCGCAGAAAGTGGTCGCCACCTTCAGTACCTACACCGATGCCGAACGGGCCGTCGATCGACTTGCCGACCTTGACTTCCCGGTAGAGAAGACCGCCATCGTCGGCCGCGACCTGCATACGATCGAGAAGGTCACGGGTCGGCTGACCTGGGCCTCGGCGGCTGGCCGGTCGGCGCTCGCCGGTGCCGTCACGGGCGCGCTGATCGGCTGGATCTTCGGCCTGTTCAACTGGATCAATCCTGTTCAGGCAGCGGTGCTGCTCGCGCTCTACGGAGCCATCTTCGGCGCAATCCTCGGTGCTCTGATGGGTTTGCTGACGTACGCGTTCAGCCGGGGCCGGCGCGATTTCGTCTCCGTGTCGGCGCTGAGTGCCGATCGCTACGACCTGCTCGTCGATGCCGACGTGGCGGACGAGGCGGCCCGGCTCCTGGCGGAGACCGAGTTCGGCAGGCTCTCGTCCGCCGGGAGCGGCCGGACCTGACATCGATCATCCGCCGGCCGGTACGCGCGGTGGCGCGGCGTGCGGACGTGTCGGCCTCTGGTCCGCCGTCTTGCTCTGGTTCGCCGTGTAACGGCGTGTTGCGGTCTTCGTCCGGCCGGTCTTACCGTGGTCGTGAGGTCTGCCGGGGCCCCGCCACTTCCATCAGAAGGCTCCCACCGGGAGGTCATCGTGGGAAAGGCAGTAGGAATAGATCTGGGGACCACCAACTCGGTCATCGCCGTCGTCGAGGGCGGCCAGCCGACAGTGATCCCCAATATTGAGGGCTCGCGCACGATGCCTTCGGTCGTGGCTTTCACGGAGAGCGGTGAGCGGCTGGTGGGTGAACTCGCCCGCCGCCAGGCGATCCTCAATCCCAAAGGCACGATCACCGCGGTCAAGCGGTTCATCGGCCGCCGGTACAGCGAGGTCACCAGCGAGCTGAAGACAGTCACGTACGACATCACCGCTGGGAAGGAAAACGCAGTACGGATCGTGGTTCGCGGGCGCGAGTACGCCCCCGAGGAGATCTCGGCGATGGTGCTCCGGAAACTGGCCGACGACGCCGCCAAGTTCCTCGGCGAAAAGGTCACCGAAGCCGTGATCACCGTGCCGGCGTACTTCAACGACGCGCAACGGCAGTCGACCAAGGACGCTGGCCGGATCGCCGGACTGGACGTACTGCGCATCATCAACGAGCCCACCGCCGCGGCGCTGGCCTACGGGATGGACAAGAGGTCGCACGAGACGGTGCTGGTCTTCGACCTGGGCGGTGGCACCTTCGACGTCTCGATCCTGGATGTGGGCGACGGGATCGTCGAGGTGCGCGCGACCGCCGGCGACACCCATCTCGGCGGCAACGACTGGGACCGCCGCCTCGTCGACTTCCTCGCTGAGGAGTTCAAGAACCAGGCCGGCATCGACCTGCGTAACGATCCGCAGGCACTGCAGCGGCTCTTCGAAGCCGCCGAGAAGGCAAAGGTCGAGCTTTCGTCTGTCTCCCAGACCCAGGTCAACCTGCCGTTCATCACCGCCGACGCGAACGGCCCGAAGCATCTGAACACGACGGTCACCCGCTCCCTGTTCGAGAAGATCACGGCCGATCTGCTCGAGCGGTGCATGCCGCCGCTGCGCCAAGCGGTGGCGGACGCGAAGATTTCCGAGAACGACATCGACGAGGTCATCCTCGTCGGCGGCGCCACCCGCATGCCCGCCGTGCAGAACGCCGTGCGCCGGCTCACCGCCGGCAAGGACCCGAACATGACCGTCAACCCGGACGAGGTTGTCGCCGTCGGCGCCGCCATCCAGGCCGCGGTCCTCAAGGGCGAGGTCTCCGACGTGCTGCTCCTCGACGTCACCCCGCTCTCGCTCGGCGTCGAGACCCTCGGCGGCGTCAGCACCAAGGTCATCGAACGCAACACCACCATCCCCGCGCGGCGCAGCGAGACGTTCTCCACCGCCGAGGACAACCAGTCGGCCGTCGACATCGTCGTCCTGCAGGGCGAACGCGAGATGGCCGCCGACAACCGGACGTTGGGCCGCTTCCGCCTCGAGGGCATCCGCCCCGCGCCCCGCGGCCAGGCCCAGGTCGACGTCATCTACGACATCGACGCCAACGGCATCCTCAACGTCACGGCGAAGGACAAGGACACCGGCGCGCAGCAGCAGATCACCATCTCCGACAACACCAACCTGCCGCCAGACGAGATCCAGCGGATGGTCGCCGACGCCGAGCAGAACCGGGCCGAGGACGCCCGGCTGCGGGAGAACGCCGACGCCCGCAACCAGCTCGACACGATCGTCTATCAGGTCGAGCAGCGGCTCACCGAACTTGGCGACCAGGTCCCCGTGCACGAGAAGGCCCGCGCCGAACAGCTCGTCGCCGACGCCCGCCGCGCGCTGGAGGAGCACGCCGATGTGGATCGCGTCCGGCCGGTCATCAACGATCTCCAGCAGGTCCTCTACGGCCTTCCCGCCGCCGTGCAGCGCGAGGCGGCCTCCGCGGCCAGCGGCGGAGGCGGAGCTGGAGCAGGTGGACCGGGCGAGGCCTCGGCTAGTGGGGACGACGTCATCGACGCCGACTTCACCACGCGTGACGATGGGTGAGAACCGATCGGATGCCGAGCGGCCCGAGACCGCTCCGGCACCCGACCCCACCGCGGAACTCGAGCAGTGCCAGGCCAGGAACCTGCGGATTCTCGCCGACTTCGACAACTACCGTCGGCGGACCGGACGCGAGATCGGCGCCGCGAAGGCAGGCGAGCGGGATCGTGTGGTCCTCGCGTGGGTGCCGGTGCTGGATCATCTGGAGCTCGCCCTCTCGCACACGGACGCCGATCCCGACTCGCTCGTCGACGGGGTTCGCGGGGTACACCAGCTCGCTCTGGACGCGCTGCGGAACTCCGGGGTCACTCGGCTCGACGACGAGACCGGCGCCTTCGACCCGACCCGTCACGAAGTCGGCGCTGTCGTCGACAGCGGCTCAACGTCGTCTCCGCCTGCGGCGGGCACCGTTGTCGAGGTGCTCCAGCCGGGCTACCAGGCCGACGGCCGCGTACTGCGCCCCGCGTCCGTGGCCGTGAGCGCCGGACCGAAACCGAACAACGGAGCAAAATCGAACAACGGGCCGAGGCGGGATAGCGGGTCAGAACCAGGAAAGGGATCAGGACCGGATACCGAGACGGAAGCATCGTGACATGAGTAGCGGGCGGACCACGGATCGGGCCAGCGAGGACTTCTACGCGATCCTCGGGGTCCCCCGCAACGCCGACGCCGACGGGATCCAGCGGGCGTACCGGAAACTCGCCCGCCAGTACCACCCCGACATCAACTCTGATCCTGGGGCCGAGGAGCGGTTCAAGGACCTGTCGGAGGCGTATGACGTGCTCTCCGATCCCGACACCCGCGCGCGCTACGACCGGTTCGGCGGGGATTTCCGCCGGATGCCCGAAGGCGCCGAACGATGGGCAGGCACGAGTGCCGGGGCGCGTGCCGGCGCCGGGGACAGTCCGGGCTTCCGGTTCGAGGGGTTCGAGGGGTTCGAGGATCTGTTCGGCGGTACGGGCGGCGGCTTCTTCCACGGCCGCGGCCGGGCGGGACCGGTGTCCGGCGCCGACCAGGAAGCCGAGATCGAGGTCACCCTCGCCGAGACCTACCGAGGCGGTCGGCGCAGGGTCACCCTCGCGGGCCCGACCGGGCCCCGCGAAGTCCAGGTCACCATCCCGCCCGGAGTGACCCACGGGCAGCGGCTACGTCTCGCGGGCCAGGGCGGGCGCGGCCGGGACGGCGGGGATCCGGGAGACCTCTACCTCGTGGTTCGCCTCGCGCCCGACCCCCGATTCCGGGTCGAAGGCCGGGACGTGCACACCGATCTGCCCCTCGCACCGTGGGAGGGCGTGCTCGGCACGAAGGTCGCCGTCACCACCCCGGACGGCGAGCAGGTGACCGTCACCGTCCCGCCCGGCACCTCCACCGGCCGCAAGCTCCGCCTGCGCGGCAAGGGCCTGCCCCGCCCGGCGCGTGATTCGAGGCGCGGTGACAGTGCCAGCGACCTCTACGCGCACGCCCGAATCATGGTCCCGACCAACCCCACTGCGCGGGAGACGGAGCTGTTCCGCGAGCTCGCCGAGGTCTCGTCCTTCAACCCCAGGGAGAGGCCATGACGACGCTGCTCGTGCACGCCAGCGCCCGTACCCAGGGCCTCGACCTGAACGCGTTCTGTGCCGCGGCGCACCTGCATCCCGAACTCGTCCACCGGCTGGTGACGCTGGGTCTCCTCGACGCGGAGATCGACCACGCCGGCCACTACACACTCGCGGCGACGGCGGTGGCACGCGCCGGCCGTATCGAACGGCTGCGACGCGACCTCGGCATCACCTACACGGCGACCGGGGTCGTGCTCGACCTGCTCGACCGGATCGACGAACTCGAACGGCTCCTCCGTGCCCGACCCGCCCGAGGCGAGGTGCATCCATGGACATGAACAAGCTGACCGAGAAGTCCCGCGAGGCTCTCGACGCCGCGCAGGCACGAGCGGTGCGCCTCGGCCATGTCGAGGTGGACGGTGAACACCTGCTGGCCGCGCTACTCGAACCGCCCGAGGGACTGGCGCGCCGCCTGCTGATCGCCTCGGACGGGGATCCCGCCGGCATCGCCGAAGCGGTCGAGAACGAACTGCGACGCCGTCCCAAGGTGTCCGGCCCCGGCGCGCGACCCGGCGAGGTGTATGTGACCCAGCGGCTGTCCCGCCTCCTGGACACCGCCAGCAGGGAAGCCGGTCGACTCAAGGACGAGTACGTGTCGATCGAGCACCTCCTCCTCGCCCTCGTCGACGAGGGACAGTCCAGCGCCGCCGGCCGGATCCTCGCCCACAACGGCCTCACCAGGGAGAAGCTGCTCACCGCGCTGACCGAGGTCCGCGGGAACCAGCGGGTGACGTCGGCGAACCCCGAGGCCACCTACGAGGCGCTGGAGAAGTACGGCCGCGACCTGGTCGCGGAAGCCCGCGACGACCGGCTCGACCCGGTCATCGGCCGCGATGCCGAGATCCGCCGGGTCGTGCAGATCCTCTCCCGCAAGACGAAGAACAACCCGGTGCTCCTCGGCGACCCGGGGGTCGGCAAGACGGCGATCGTCGAGGGCCTCGCCCAGCGCATCCACCGGGGCGACGTACCTGAGGGACTACGCAACCGGACGGTGTTCCAGCTCGACCTCGCGGCGCTGATCGCCGGAGCCAAGTACCGGGGCGAGTTCGAGGAGCGACTCAAGGCCGTCCTCAGCGAGATCAAAGCGGCCGAAGGCCGGATCCTGCTGTTCGTCGACGAACTGCACACCGTCGTGGGCGCCGGCGCCGCCGAGGGGTCGATGGACGCCGGGAACATGCTCAAGCCGATGCTCGCCCGCGGCGAACTGCACCTCATCGGCGCCACCACCGTCGAGGAGTACCGCCGGCACATCGAGTCCGACGCCGCGTTCGAACGCCGCTTTCAGCCGGTGCTGGTCGACGAACCGGCGGTGGAGGACACGATCTCGATCCTGCGCGGACTGCGCGAGCGGTTTGAGATCTTCCACGGCGTGCGGATCCAGGACGGTGCGCTGGTCGCGGCGGCGGTGCTGTCGCACCGCTACATCTCCGACCGGTTCCTGCCCGACAAGGCGATCGACCTCGTCGACGAGGCGTGCGCCATGCTCCGCACCGACATCGACTCGATGCCGACCGCGCTCGACGAGATCACCCGCAGGGTCACCCGGCTGGAGATCGAGGAGGCCGCGCTGGCGAAGGAAAGCGCCCCGGCCAGCGTCGCCCGGCTCGACCAGCTCCGCAAGGAGCTCGCCGACCTGCGGGCGGAGGCCGACGCGATGCGCGCGCAGTGGGAGTCCGAACGACAGGCCATCCGCAAGGTCCAGGAGCTGCGGGAAGAGATCGAGCACGTTCGCCGGCGCGCGGACGAAGCCGAGCGTGCCTACGACCTCAACACGGCCGCCGAGCTGCGTCACGGCCAGCTCCCGGAGCTGGAACGCCGGCTGGGCGCCGAGGAGGAACGTCTGGCCGGCCGCCAGCACGGGCAACCGCTGCTGCGTGAACTGGTCACCGAGGAGGAGATCGCCGACATCGTCGCCCGCTGGACCGGCATCCCCGTCACCCGGCTTGTCGAGGGCGAGCGCGAGAAGCTGCTGCGCCTCGACGACATTCTGCATCAGCGGGTGGTCGGCCAGGACGAGGCCGTCAGCCTGGTGGCGGACGCCGTCATCCGCGCGCGCTCCGGTATCAGGGACCCCCGGCGCCCGGTCGGGTCGTTCATCTTCCTGGGACCGACCGGCGTCGGGAAGACCGAGCTTGCGCGCACGCTTTCCGAGGCGCTGTTCGACTCCGAGGAGGCGATGATCCGTATCGACATGAGCGAGTACCAGGAGCGCCACACCGTCAGCCGGCTGATCGGCTCTCCTCCCGGCTACGTCGGCTACGAGGAGGGCGGGCAGCTCACCGAGGCAGTGCGCCGCAAGCCGTACTCCGTGATCCTCTTCGACGAGATCGAGAAGGCACATCCCGATGTCTTCAACACACTCCTGCAGGTCCTGGACGACGGCCGGCTGACCGACGCGCGGGGCCGAACCGTCAACTTCACCAACACAGTGATCATCATGACGTCGAACATCGGCTCGCAGTGGCTGATGGACGCGGTGACGCCCGACAGCGAGATCGAACCCGAGGCGCGGGCCCGGGTGATGGCCGACCTGCGGGAACGATTCCGCCCCGAGTTCCTCAACCGGCTCGATGAGATCGTCCTGTTTAAGCCGCTCACCCTGGCCGAGATCGAACAGGTCGTCGACCTGCTGGTGGAAGACCTGCGCCGGCGGCTCGCGGACCGCCAGATCACCCTGAAGATCACCGAATCGGCCAGGTTGTTCATCGCCCGCGAAGGATTCGACCCGGTCTTCGGCGCCAGGCCGCTGCGGCGGTACATCCAACGCGAGGTCGAGACCCGCATCGGCCGAGCACTGGTCGCCGGCGACCTCACCGACGGCTCCCGCGTCACCGTCGACCTGGTCGAGGACCATCTCGCTGTCACGCACGACGTGCCCGCGACGCACCAGGGATGACGACCGAGGCCGGCGCGGCCCGGTACTGCGCCGCGGAGGGACGCCCCCGGCGAGGTCCTCGGCGACTCCGCCTCCAGCACCGCCGACCTGCTCGACCACGTGACTCATCGTCGACTTCGCCGAAATCAATGATGAGGAACCGGCCAGGCGCCTCGGCATCCGGGCCCCTTCCGCCCCCTTCCGCCACGCCGGCACCGACCCGAAACGTGTCACCAAGCGCGTGTTCCGGAGGACGATGATGAGAATTCTTGATGACGGACAGACACGAGTGAACGAGGGCCCGGCCGCCCGCAGAGATCGGCTCGGCACCGCCCTGGGATGGTTCAGTGTCGGACTGGGCACGGCCGAGATCGCCACTCCGGGAGCAATCACTCGAATCGTCGGCGTCGACAACTCGGCGACGAACCGGGTCATCTCGCGGACCCTGTGTGGTACGCGTGAGCTGGCAGCCGGTCTTGGGATCTTCGGGGACGAACGTCCGGGACGTTGGCTGTGGGGACGCGTCGGGGGCGATGCCATCGATCTGTCGCTACTGACGGCCGGTGTATATCGGCACCGCCACGAGCCCACGCGGCTGGCCCGGCTGTTTTTCGCCACCGGTTCGGTCATCGGCGTCACAGTACTCGATGTGATCGCCGCCCGACGTCATGCCGGCCCGCGAGACGTGTCCGGGCATACAGCGCGGGCGAGAGCGACCACCACGGTCCGCCGCACCCCCGAGGATCTCTACCGCCGGTGGCATGATTTCGAAGCGTTGCCGACGTTCATGTACCACCTCGACTCGGTGCACACGACCAACGGCATCTCGCACTGGAAGGCCAAGGGGCCCGCCGGCATGAAGGTCGAATGGGATGCGGAGATCGTCGACGACCGCCCGGACGAGTTGATCGCCTGGCGGTCGGTCAGGGGCTCGAAAGTCCACAACGCCGGGACCGTGCGCTTCCTGCCGGCACCGGGCGATCGCGGAACCGAGGTCCATGTCGACCTGACATACGACATTCCCGGGGGCACGCCGGGGTACGCGGTGGCCAAGCTGCTCGGCGAGGAGCCGAGCCAGCAGATCACCGACGATCTGCGGCGTTTCAAGCAGCTGATGGAGACCGGTGAGATCGTCCGATCGGAAGGCAGTCCGACCGGAGCCCGCAACGCCGTGCATCTGCTCCGGCAACACCCAGCCCAACCGCTCGGCTGATCGTGCGTTCGGCTGGCCTCGCCACCCGGTTTTCCGTCGAGACCCAGCACAATCGCCACAAGGAGCCAGCGCTACACCCCTGAGTAGTCGGAGGGATGATTCATGCGAGCGAACTGCTGGTTCGGTCGGGGCGAAGTAGAGGTCGTCCAGGTACCCGAGCCGAAGATTCTCAATAGCCAGGACGCGATCGTTCGGATCACCAAGACCGCCATCTGCGGATCCGATCTGCATCTCTACAACGGATTCGTGCCCACGATGAAGAAGGGGGACGTACTGGGGCACGAATTCATGGGTGAAGTCGTCGATGTGGGCCGAGAGGTCAAGAACCTCAGTGTCGGTGACCGGGTCGTCGTCCCGTTCCCCATCGCCTGCGGACGATGCAACGCGTGCCTCGCGGGCACCTACTCGGTATGCGAGAACTCGAATCCGAATGCCGCGCTCGCGGAGAAGATCCTCGGACACGCGCCGGCCGGCATCTTCGGATACTCCCACATGCTCGGCGGCTACCCCGGCGGCCAGGCCGAGTACGCACGGGTGCCGTTCGCCGACGTCGGACCGATCAAAATCGAAGACGATCTACCGGACGACCGTGTGCTGTTCCTCTCCGACATCCTCCCCACCGGTTACATGGCGGCCGACTTCTGCGACATCACTCCCGGCGACGTCATCGCAGTCTGGGGAGCCGGACCGGTCGGCCAGTTCGCCATCGCCAGCGCCTACCTGCTCGGGGCCGAGCGGGTCATCGCGATCGACCGCTTCCCTTACCGGCTGGCAATGGCCCGCGACAAGGCGGGAGCGGAGACCATCAACTACGAGGAGACGGACGTCCACGAAGCGCTGCTCGAGATGACCGG
Source organism: Parafrankia sp. FMc2 (assembly GCF_041008525.1). Taxonomy (NCBI): domain Bacteria; kingdom Bacillati; phylum Actinomycetota; class Actinomycetes; order Frankiales; family Frankiaceae; genus Parafrankia; species Parafrankia sp. FMc2. The sequence goes on from NZ_JBFLUG010000114.1 coordinate 20,451, forward strand.
CGGCCGCGGACCCGACGCCTGCATCGACGCCGTCGGCCTGGAAGCGCACCACGCATCGCCGGCCGCCTACTCCTATGACCGGGCAAAGCAGGTCACACGCCTGGAGAGCGACCGGCCGTTCGCCCTCCGCGAGGCCATCCGCAACTGCAGGAACGGCGGCATCGTCTCCGTCGTCGGTGTCTACGGCGGCCTGGTCGACAAGTTCCCGATGGGATCTTTCATGAACCGAGGACTGACATTGCGGGCAGGCCAGTGCCACGTGCAGCGCTACCTGCGGCCACTGCTCAACCGGATCCGCGCCGGTCAGATCGACCCGAGCTTCGTCATCACGCACCGTCTCAGCCTCGACAACGCGCCCGAAGGATTCTCTACATTCAAGAACAAGGAAGACGAATGTGTCAAGGTGGTCCTAACACCCTAACGATCGACTACATTCGTTCATCCCCAGGAATGGATTGTTAGGAGCACGAGCAACCGATACGCGGGAGGGCTATGGATCAGATCTATCTGCCGGCGAGCAGGTGCACCCACCGCTGATCTTCTGCGGCCGATCGCCACACGAGGCAAGGGCTATCCTCACCTGTGCGGCGCAAAAATGACCGGCCCTCCGGCGGCGGTCGCGTCGAACGCGGTGGTGGTCCGGCCGTCCGCGGCACCATAGACGGCAGCGGCGAGCCCGGCTGGTCCCGCTCCAATCACCAGCAGATCCCGAACGGCACTATCCAGGCGCGGAGCTTAGCCCGGTTTTCGCTGTAAGGACGCATCTGCCCGTAATGTCGCGGAAGGAAGAGCCCATGTCTACGTCTTCTATCGTTCAGCATAGTCCAATCGCTAGCATCAACCCCTACAATGGCGAAATCATGCGCGAATTCCCTCCCATGTGCGAGCAGGCCGTCGACCACGCGGTCCGAGAGGCACATCAGGCATTCCAGTCCTGGCGCGGTACCAGCGTTGACGAACGGGCCGCGCTGGTCGGTCGAGCCGCGCAGCTGGTGCGTGAGCGCGCCGAGCACCTCGCCCGGCTAGTGACTCTTGAGATGGGCAAGCTCATCCGGCACAGCCGCGTCGAAATTGACCTTTCCGCGCGGATCCTGCAGTACTACGCCGACAAGGCCCCCGTGCTGCTCGCCGACGAGCCGTTGGATTTCAAAGACGGTTCGGCCGCCATCGTCAATGAGCCACTGGGGGTGATCCTCGGCGTCCAGCCCTGGAACTTCCCGGTTTACCAGACCGTCCGGTTCGCGGCGCCCAACCTGGTGTTGGGGAACACTGTTCTACTCAAGCCCGCAAGCAATACGCCACAGTCGGCGCTAGCCGTCGAGCAGCTGTTCGCCGACGCGGGCGCGCCGCGAGGCGTGTACACCAACCTCCTGGTTCCCGGCCGCGAGGTCTACCGGGTGATTGAGTCTGATGTCGTTCGGGGCGCATCGCTGACCGGAAGCGACCGGGCCGGCGTCAGCGTCGGTGAGACCGCCGGCCGAAACGTGAAGAAGAGCGTCCTCGAGCTGGGTGGCAGCGACCCGTTTATCGTGCTCGATGACGACAACCTCGACCGCACCGTCGAAGCGGCCCTGGTCGGCCGCCTGCACAACATGGGGCAAAGCTGCGTGAGTGCCAAGCGGTCGATCGTGATATCCGAGGTGTTCGACCGGTTCGTGACCACGCTGGCCGAACGGATGCGCGAGCTGGTTCCAGGCGACCCCGTGGACGAGGCCACCACGCTGGCACCGGTGTGCTCCGAGCAGGCCGCCCAGACGCTGGTAGACCAGGTCCGCGACGCGCTGGACAAGGGAGCGACCGCGGTCGTCGGCGGCGGGCACGTCGACCGCCCCGGAGCGTTCGTGCAACCCACGCTCCTCGTCGGCGTGACGCCGACGATGCGCGCCTTTCGCGAGGAGCTGTTCGGACCGATCGCGGTCGTCTATCGGGTACAGGACGATGACGCAGCGGTCTCCCTAGCGAACGACTCGCCTTACGGTCTCGGCGGTGCGGTGTTCAGCAGCGACATCGCCCGGGCGCGTGCAGTCGCCGGCCGGATCGAGAGCGGGATGGTGTGGATCAACCATCCGACGTCATCCGAGCCGGAACTGCCCTTCGGCGGCATCAAGCGGTCCGGCTACGGCCGGGAGCTGTCCCACCTCGGCATCAAGGAGTTCGCCAACCGGAAGCTGATCGTGACGATGGAGACGGACGCGCCGATCACCGACGCTCTGGGTTGATGCCCGCTCGCGCGGTGGGCCCAGCTCACTATCGGTGAATTGTTGAACCTGGTTTGGGTCTGGCCTGGATCGCTGGCTGTCTGTGGGAGGGGCCAGTGATGACCAAGCGTGTGGCCTGGCCGCCGGCAGCGGGGGTTTCGGGGAGGCGCGGAGGGTGCGCGAAGACGATCGGTACCACCCCCGGTTTGCAGACGGCATCCGTCGGGCGGATTGGCGGCGTCCGATGGCCTTGTGCGCGGCAGTGCCGGCGGATGGATCCCGACGCATGGGCGGAGAGTGTCAGGTGGCGGCGCGGATGCCGTCGTATTCGAGCCAGGGGTCGCACAGGACGTCACGCCACCGGGCGTCATGACCGTGGCGTTTGATCCGGTAGTAGGCGGCGCGTCGGGTGCGGGTGCCCGTGTTGCCGCCGATGTTGTGGCCGAGCAGGTAGTGGGCGAGCAGCAGGTCACCCGCCCGGCCGTGGACCTGCTCGGGGGGCGGCAACGGGATCGGTGGGTAGCCGCCGGCGGCGACGAGCGCGTCCGGGCCGTGGGTGCGGAAGTAGGCGGCGTGGGTGAGGTGGGTGCCCGGCCAGACCCACAGGTTGCCGCCGTCGTCGTCGGGCTGGTCGCTCAGCAGCACGGCGGCGAGCAGGGTGAAGGTGCCGGGGCGGCCGTCCGGCAGGTCGGGCCCGACGCCGTCGAGGTGGTGCATGCCGGGCCGGTGCGGGAACGGCGGGATGTTCAGCGCCACCTGCACCTGCCACAGCGGCACCAGGGTGCCCGGCCCGGTGAGTGCCTCGGCGAGGGCGAACGCGCGGCTGCCGGTCAGCAGCGCGCCGAGCGCCGGCTCTGCCGCGGCGGTCGGGAAGTAGTTGTGCGGTCCGCGCACGTCCGGTGCCGGCGGGTCGGCGGTGACCAGCCGGTCGACGACCTGGGACGCCGCCGCCACCAGCCCTGCCGGCACCACCCCCGGCAGCACCACGAATCCCCGCCGCGCGAACTCCCGCAGGTGGCTCCACCCCTCCGTTCGGCCCTGTGTGCCCGGCCGGCCCTCAACATCGCGTGGTGACATGCACTCGACCGTAGGTCGAGGGGACGGCAGCCGGCGAACCATTTTCTCCGCATCGGCTCCCGGGCCGGCCGTCGGCGCCTCGATGCTCGCAGCTTCGGCTGCCCCGACCAGCCGAAAATCGCCTGGTGGCGGGACAACCGAGGGACGGCGTGACACGGACAGGTCCCGTCTGGGCCATGCGGCGTGTGCAACGCGGATACGGACCACGGACCGGGCCGAATTAGCTAAAGATGCTGGCGAGCGCACGGATCCACGCTGCCACGAGCGGATCGTTGTCGGCGTAGACCACCCGCGATTCCGGGGCGACGCTCTGGGCGACCTCGTGCAGGTTCGGCGAGGTCGGAATGCCCGTGCCCACGTCCAGGAACTGGCAGATTCCCGCCTCTCGGGCGAGGAACCGCGTCACCCGGTGCAGGAACGCACGGTTCTGCCGGGCAGTGACCCGGCCGTACGGAAACACCCCGAGTGCCTGCTCCGCGGCCTGCCGGTCGGCGGGAAAGTTGTCCTTGCCGCCGAGGTAGTAGTCGTACATGCGGGCGGTGTGCGGAACATCCACCTTCAGATCAACCGGGTTGATGCGCTCTCGCCTCCGCGTGAGCCACGGCTTCGGGCTGGACGCGCCGGCTTCGGCGTCGGTCACCGTACACAACCCCCCAGATCCGGCGTTATCGTCTGGGATCACCCTAACGGGCCGCCGGCGTCGTCCCCCCCAGTACCCGGCAGACCATGGTCGGCTGGTGCAAGCCCAACTACCCGCACCCGCCGACGCAGACCGCACGGGCCCAGGTGTCGTCGAACCCCGAAAGTGACAGTTTGAACCGCCCCGGGAAGGTTGGAGGCTTGATTCTCTGAGAGGATCAAGCCTCCATCCGACCCGGGGCGGTTCAGGGGAGGTTTCGGGTTGCCGGTGGGGCTGGTAGGCCGTGAGGATGGCACGTTCTCCTCGGTATCCCTCGGATCTCACCGACGCGGAGTGGGCCTACGTGCAGCCGCTGCTGCCCCCGGTGTCGAAGG
>NZ_JBFLUG010000115.1:0-23920 GCF_041008525.1 Parafrankia sp. FMc2
ACCACGGCCGGCGCCATCACGCGGTGCCCCCTCGACGCCCGCCGACACGCCCCCGCGCTCCGAGGCCTCCGCCCGCGCTGACGCTCCGGCGCGCGTCGAGGGGGCACCGCGTGATGGCGCCGGCCGTGGTGCCAGGCGCCTCAGGGCCTGGGTACCGGTGCTGCCCGCAGCGCTGGTGGTCGCGTTCGCGCTGCTGGGTCCGCTGGTGATCGGGCGATCGCCCACCGCGCAGGTCGGCGGGCCGTTCCAGGGGCCTTCCGCGGGACATCCGCTGGGCACCGACGTGATCGGGCGCGATGTGCTGGCCCGGCTGGCCCACGGTGGGCTGCCGGTCGTCGCGCTCGCCGCCGGCAGCACACTGCTGACCAGCGGGGTCGGAGTGGTCGTCGGGATGGCGACCGCGCTGTCCCAGCGGCGTACGGCGGAGCTGGTGATGCGGGTGATCGATCTTGTCGCGGTCATCCCGGGGCTGCTCCTGCTGCTGGTGCTCGCGACCGGCTACCCGGGCAGCGACCTTGCTGTGCTCGTCGCCGTCGCGTTGGTGAGTGCGCCGTTCTCCGTCCGGGTGATCCGGGCCGCCGCCGCCCAGGTGGCCGCCGCCGGCTTCGTCGAGATCGCCCGGGCGCGTGGTGACTCGCGGCGGCGGATTCTGCGCCATGACCTCGCGCCGAACATCGTGCGTCCGGCGCTGGCGGAGACCGGACTGCGATTCTCGGTGGCACTCCACCTGACCGCGACGGCGGGCTTCCTCGGCCTCGGCCGCGCGGCGCCCGCCCCCCACTGGGGGCGGATGGTCGACGAGAACGCCGCCGGCATCGGACTGACGGTGTGGCCGTTCCTGGCCCCGGTGTTCCTTCTGCTCCTGCTGGCGGTGTCGGTCAACCTGCTGGCGGACCGGCTCGCGTCCCGCCTGGCCGGCGGCCTATGAGCGCGGTGGAGCGGGTGGCGCGCCCCGTCGCGGAGGTCTCCGAGCTTGTGGTCGGGCGCCGGGACGGTGGTCCGCCGACGGTCGACGGGGTCAGCCTCGCCGTGCGGCCCGGCGAGGTCGTCGCGCTCGTCGGGCCGTCGGGCTCCGGAAAGACCACGACCGCGCTCACCCTGCTCGGGTTCCATGCCCCCGGGCTGTGCGTGCGGTCCGGCACGGTGCGGGTGGCCGGCGAGGACGTCCTCGGCGCGGGTGTGGCTGACCGCCTGCGCGGAGCCACCGTCGCCTATCTCGGGCAGGACTCGGCAGCGGCGCTGAACCCGGCCCGGCGGATCGGCAGCCTGCTGCAGGAGGCGGTGCGCGGCCGGCTCGGCCGACGGCCGGCCGGGGGCCGCGACATGGTGCAGGACGAGATCGCGAGGCTGTTGGCCGCGGTGTGGCTGCCCTCCGACCGGGCGTTTCTGCGCCGCTACGGCAGCGAGATCTCCGGTGGGCAGGCACAGCGCGTCGCGTTCGCGCTCGTCCTGGCCGGCGATCCGCGCCTGCTCGTCCTGGACGAACCGACCGCGAACCTCGATCCGGTGCTGGCCCGGGACCTCCGCGGGATGGTGGCCGCCGTCGTCGGCGGCAGGGCCACGGTTCTGGTCAGCCATGACCACCGGCTCGTCCACGAGGTGGCGGACAGGGTGATCAGGCTGGAGTCCGGTCGGGTCGCCGCGGCCGGGTCGCCGGCCGAGATCCTGCCGGACCAGCATGTCACCGGCCGCCTGATCGTGGCTCCCGGCGCTCCGGCGCAGTCTCCGGATCCAGCCGCGGTGCTTCGGCTGCCCGCCCTCGCCGGGCCGGCGGTCGCGGCGGGTCCTGCCTCTGGTCCAGCTGGTTCGGGCCCGCGTCTGCAGGTGGCAGGGCTGTCAGCCTGGCATGGTGGCCAGCCCGCCCTCCGATCGGTGGATCTTGCCCCGCCGCCGGGCGCGCTGCTCGCGGTGGTCGGCCCGTCCGGCTCGGGCAAGTCCACGTTGGCGCGTTGCCTGGTCGGTCTGCATCGGGGGCGCAGCACCGGGCAGGTGCGCCTCGACGGGGTCGTGCTGCCGGCGCGGGCGGACCGGCGCTCCGTCCCGCAGTGCCGGGCGGTGCAGCTGGTCGCGCAGGACAGCGTGGGTGCGCTGAACCCGCGGGAGACCGTCGCCGCGGCGCTGGCCCGTGCGCTGCCTTCCAGGCGGCGGCACCCGGGCGAACGTGGGCCCGCGGCGGCGGAACGGACCAGAGCCGAGGTCGAACGACTGCTCGGGCTCGTCCAGCTGCGGCCCGCGCACACCGACCGGCGGCCCGACCAGCTCTCCGGTGGTGAACGGGCCCGCGTCAACCTGGCCCGTGCTCTGGCCTGCGAGCCGCGGGTGCTGGTCTGCGACGAGGTGGGTGCGTCGCTCGACGTCGACACCGGTGCGGCGATCCTGGATCTGCTCGCGGACCTGCGCCGGTCGTCTGCGCTGACCGTGCTGCTGGTGACCCACGACCTCGCGGTGGCGGCGTCCCGGAGCGACCGGCTGGCGGTGCTGTCCGACGGCGCGGTCGTCGAGAGCGGGGCGACCGGTGAGGTGCTGGCGGGGCCCCGCCACGCCGTCACCCGTGCACTGTTGGCGGCCGCGGGGTGACGCGCCCGCCGTCCCGCCGTCCCGGAGTCCAGGCGTCCCGGCGGTCAGCCGGGTAGCAGGTGCCATCCGCGGGCCGACTCCCAGGACTGCCAGAGACGTTGATAGGTGCCCTCGGCGTCGATCAGCTCCTCATGCCGGCCACGTTGCGTGACGCGGCCGTCCGCCAGAACCAGGATCTGGTCGGCGGCCAGCACGGTGGGCAGCCGATGCGCGATGACCAGCAGGGTCGAACGCCGGGCCAGTTCGCCGACGGCGCGCTGCACGTGCGCGTCGTTCTCCGGGTCGAGTGCGGCCGTCGCCTCGTCCAGCACGACGATCGGCGCGTTCTTCAGCAGCGCCCGGGCGATGGAGACCCGCTGCCGCTGCCCGCCGGACAACAGCACACCGCGCTCGCCCACCCGGGTGTGGATCCCGGCGGGCAGCTCACCGTGGGTCTGCGCGCCGCCGGGGCTGGGGAGACCGGCGACGGCCGCGGCCTGGGCGACCTCCTCGTCGGTCGCGTCCGGCCGGCCGAGCCGGATGTTGTCCGCCAGGGTGCCGTCGAACAGGTACACGTCCTGGAACACCATCGAGACCAGTGACATCAGCTGCTCCGAGCCGATCTCGGTGACCGGCACCCCGCCGACGCGGACCTCGCCCGCGTCGGCGTCCCAGAAGCGTGCGAGCAGACGCGCGACCGTGGTCTTGCCGGCGCCCGACGGCCCGACCAGCGCGGTCATGCTGCCCTCGGGCAGGACGAAGCTCACGTCGCGCAGCACCGGCCGGTCGTCGTACCCGAACGAGACCCCCCGGAACTCGACATCGGTGCGGACCGGGCGAACCGGTGCCACCGGTTCGGGCAGGGACGCGGTGTCCAGCACCCGCCTGATGCCGGCGAGGTGGCCATGGGCCATCCGCAGCGCCGCGCCGAGATCGGCCGCGGCGGCCAGCGGCTCGATCAGGCGGATCATCAGGACGACGACGGCGGCCATCGTCGGGGCGTCCAACGTGCCGTCGAGCACGCGGTGGGTGCCGAGCACGACGACGACCGCGAGGACCAGCCGGACGGCGAAGCTGAACAGCACCAGACCGGGCACCGTGCGCCAGACCAGGGCGCGGTCCGCGTCGTGCTCGGCGACCAGGGCCGCGTCGAGGGCGTCGTAGCCCTGGGCCGTACGGCCGAAGGCACGCAGCACCGGCTGTGCCTGACCGAACTCGACCAGGCGGGCCGACGCCTCGTCACTCACGCCGTCGCGGGCCGCGTCCGCGCGGCCGACCGCCCGGTTGCTCCACGTCAGGACGAACGCGAGCACCGGCAGCGCGACGGTCAGGGCGAGCGCGAGCCGGACGTCCACGGCGAACAGCGTCACCACGACCGCGAGCGGGATGACGGCGGCGGTGACCACCGGCCGCAGCAGGTGCGCGGGCACACTCATCACCTGCAGCACGCTCTGGCTGGCGAGACGGGTCAGTTCGCCCACCCGGCCGGCGCCGAACCAGCCGAGAGGCAGTTCGACGATCCGCGCGCCCAGCCGATGATGCAGCACCTGGGCCAGGTCCGCACCGGTGCGGTACGCGGCACTCTGCGTGTACCAGGTCGCCACGGCATATCCGGCGGTCGCGGCGCCGACGGCCGCCAGCCACGGCCAGGCCGAGTCCGGATCCTCGCCGAGCAGCGCGCGCAGGAACGGGACGATCAGCGCGTAGCCGACGCCCTGGATGGCGGCGGCGGCGATGAGTCCGGCGAGCAGCCGGCGCAGCGCGGCGTCGCCGGGTCGGCCGAGCACGGCCAACAGGGTCCTGATCACGGTGTCGTCTCCTGTCGGGCGGTAGGCGCGCCGGCCACGGCGGGCTGCTGGGCCCGCCACAGCCGGGCGTAGTGGCCGTCGAGCGCCAGCAGGTCCTCATGGCGGCCCCGCTCGGCGACCACTCCGTCCGCGAGCACCACGATCTGGTCGGCGCCGGTGACGCTGGCGAGGCGGTGGGCGATGACGAGCAGGGTGCGGCCGGCCGCGGCCGCCGACAGCGCCTGTTGGATGGCGGCCTCCGCGTGCGGATCCGTGTACGCGGTCGCCTCGTCAAGGATCAGCACCGGGGGGTCGGCGAGGAGCGCCCGGGCGATGGCGATCCGTTGCGCCTCCCCACCGGAGAACTCGACGTCGGTGCCGACGACCGCGTCGTAGCCTCGTGGCTCGGCCCGGATCCGGTCGTGGATCATGGCCCGGCGGGCCGCCTCCTCGACCCTGGCCCGGCTGGCCTCCGGCCGGCCCAGCGCGATGTTGTCCGCGACCGACATCCGCAGCAGGGTCGTTTCCTGGAAGACGAAGCCGACCGCGCGGTACAGGTCCTCGGGGTCGAGGTCGCGGACGTCGACCCCACCGAGACTCACCGAGCCGGCGGTCACGTCGTGGAAGCGGGGCAGCAGCCGGGCCAGGGTCGACTTGCCGGCGCCGGAGCGGCCGACCAGCGCGGTGACGGTGCCCGGCACCAGGTCCAGCTCGACGCCGCGAAGCACCGTCCGCTCGCCGTAGCCGAAGGCGACCCCGCGCAGCCGGACGGTGACACCGTCCGGCCGGCGCGGCTGAGCGGTTCTCGGCTGCCCCGGGGTGTCGAGCAGGGAGACGACCCCGGTGGCGGCGGTTCCGCCGGTGCGCAGCGCCTGCAGCCGGGTGCCGATGCCCGACACCGCGCCGGCGACGCCCGGGGACAGCAGGGCGAAGGCCACCAGGTCCGGGGCGGCCAGCTGGTCGGAGGTCACCAGCGTGGTGCCGACCGTGAGCGCCAGCAGCAGCGGGACGGGGGGTGCCGACACGATCTGGGACGCGGTCGTCACCGGGGTGGTGGCGGCGGCCCATCGGGAGAAGAACGTGTGGAACGCATCGGTGGCCTGCAGGAACCGCTCGTGGGCGGCGCGCGCCCGCCCGAACGTCTTGACCACCGCGATGCCGTCGACGAACTCGACGACGCCCTGGTTGATCTCCCGCACGGCGTGGCCGTACTCGGCCATCTTCGACCCGGCTCCCGCCATCGCCCGGGCGAACAGCCAGCAACCGGCCAGCAGCGGGACCAGCGACAGCAACCCGAGCCGCCAGTCGACCGCCACCAGGTAGCCGACCGCGGCCACCGGGACGACGACGACGGTCGTGACGTCGAGGACGGTGTGGGCCACCAGGTAGTGCAGAGCGTGCACGTCGTCGTGGACGGCCTTCTTCACCGCGCCCGAGCCCCGTGCGCTGAACCAGCCCAGCGGCAGCCCGCCCAGCCGCCGCGCGAGCTCCCGGCGCAGCGCCAGCTGGAGCGTCACGTCGCCGAGGTGTGTGACGACGACCGCGGCGGTACCGGCCAGCAGGCTCACCGGCGCGGCCGCCCCGCAGACGGCCGCGGCGACCCACACGGAACCCTCGTCGACCGGGGGAGCCAAAAGCATCCGGACGACCTCGGCCACCGCCGCGAGCGGCACCACGGCGGCGACGCCCGACACGGCCTGGAGGACGACCGCGATCATCAGCCGGCCGCGCAGCGGGGCCAGCAGGCGCCGCAGCGCCCCGGCCGCGGTTGGTGGCCCGCTCTGCTCCGGGGCACTCACAGCACGCCCTCCTCGACGTCGTCCTCGGCGCCGATGCCGAGGTCGGCCAGTTCGGCGCCGAGGCGAGCCACCGTCGGTGCCGACAGGAACCGGCGGATGGGGAGCTCGACGCCGAACCGCGTGCGCAGGCGGGCGACCAGCCGCAGCGCCAGCACGCTGTCCCCGCCGAGCCCGAAGAAGTTCGCCTCCCGGTCGGTGACCTCGGCCCCGAGCAGGTCCCGCCAGATGTCCGCGACGGCCTCCTCCACCGGCCCTGCGGGTGGTGCCGCGCCCGCGTGGCGGGCGTCCTCGCCGGTCTGGAACAGCACCGCACGGTCGATCTTGCCGTTGGCGGTGAGTGGCAGCGCCTCGACGAGGGTGAGCCGGGGCGGGATGGCGTAGGCCGGCAGCCGCTCGGCCAGAAACGCCCGGACCGCGGCTTCCCGGTCCGTCCCGGCGACCGGACGAGCAGCTCCCCGGCCAGCGGTTTCCGTTTCTCCGCTGACCGGCCCAGTGTCACCTCCGCATGGTTGCCCGGTGCCCTCCCCGTCCGGTTGCCCGGTGTCATCCCCGCCTGGCGGTCCCGCGTTGCCGCGTTCGAGGAACGCGTGCAGGGATCTGCGGCCGGGAGGGCCGACGGCGACAGTGACCGCGCGGCCGGTCCCCGGGAACGCCTCCAGCGCCGCGTCGATCTCGGCGAGCTCGATCCGGTGCCCACCGATCTTGACCTGGTGGTCGAGTCGGCCGAGGAACTCCAGCGTCCCGTCGGGGCGGTAGCGGCCGAGGTCGCCCGTCCGGTACCAGCGGTCGCCGGCATGGGTGACGAAGCGCTCGGCGGTACGTTCGGGGTCGCCCCGGTAGCCGCGCGCGACCCCGCGGCCACCGATCCACAGCTCGCCCGGGGCCCAGTCCGGCCGGTCCCGACCCAGGCCGTCGACGACCCGGTACCGCTGGTTGGCGAGCGGAAACCCGTACGGCACCGACTGCCAGCCCGGGGCCGGTTCATCTTCGAGCCCACCGGTACCGGTGGGCTCGAAGGCATTCGACCAGATGGACGCCTCGGTCGCGCCGCCGAGTGCGATCAGGCGGCACCGCCCGCCCGTGCCCGTACCCGCGGCCAGCCGGTCGGCGAGGTCCAGCCCGACCCAGTCGCCCGAGACCAGCGCACAGCGCAGGCCGAGCGGCAGGCCGTCCGACTCGGCGGCGACCAGCAGCATTTCCAGCAACGTCGGCACCGTGTTCCACACCGTCACACCATGCGTGCGGGCGAGGGCGAGCCAGCGGGCCGCGTCCCGACGCTCGTCCTCGGCCGGCAGGACCAGCGCGCCACCGACGCCCAGCAGACCGAAGACGTCGAAGACGGAGAGGTCGAAGTCGAGCGCGGACAGCGCAAGCACCCGGTCGTCGGCCCGCAGACCACAGCGGTTCACGATGTCGACGACGGTGTTCGCGGCGGCGTCGTGAGTGATCTCGACGCCCTTGGGCGTCCCGGTGGATCCCGACGTGAAGATCACGTACGCGACCTCGTCCGGGTCGACGTCCACCGGGCCCGGCAGCGGGTTCGCGGTGACGCGGGCCTCGTCCAGGAGGAGCAGTCGACAGCCTGGGTGGACGCTCGCACCGTGGTCGGAGTCCGCAGCGCGGCCGGAGGCCAGCCCGTGGCCGGGTGTCGGCCCGCGATCAGGTGTCGGTCCGCAGAGAACGAGGCGGACGCCGGCGTCGCGCCAGATCCGGGCCCGTCGGGCCGGTGGCTGCTCGACACCCACCGGGACGTAGCAGGCGCCCGCGGCGAGCACGCCGAGAACCGCGACGATCTGGCCCGGTCCCTTCAGGAGGGTGACCGCCACCGGGTCCCCCGGCCGCACGCCCCGCGCGACCAGGGCGGCGCCGGTCCGGAGTGCCGCGTCACGGAGCTCGCCGTAGGTCATCGACCGGGCGTGCCCGCCGTCCTCCCAGACCAGGGCGATCCGTCCGGGCGAGCGGGCGGCGACGTCGAACACCCGCGCGTGCAGGGTCTGGCGCGGCAGCGCGACCGCCGTCGCGTTGGCCCGGTCCCGGACCTCCCGCTGCGCCACCGGCCGCAGATCGGGCAACGGACCGCCCCAGTCGTCCTCGGTGAGCCGGTCGAGCAGGCGTCGATAGGCGTCGAACATGGCCTCGACCAGCCCCGGGCGCAACAGTCCGTCGACGAAGTCCCAGCTCACCTGGAGGCCGCCGCGAGCCGGCAGGACCTGGTTGTCCAGGCAGACCTGCGGCGAGGTGGAGAGCCCGTACACGGCGGTGGGGAACGCGGCGGAGAGATCCATCGACACGTCGCCGTCGCCGACCCCGATGGCGCTGGTGAACACCACCGGTGTCGCGGCGATGCCACCGGCGGCGCGGGCCAGCTGGCGCAGCAGCCAGGTCGGGGAGACATCCCGGTGGTCCAGGTCGGCCCCGAGCCTGCGCTGCAGGTCGGCGGCCGCGGCGAGGAAGCCGCCGGCCTCGGTCGGGCGATAGTCGGCGAGCGCGACCGTGGTGAAGTCGCCGATCACCCGATGGATGTCGGGATGGACGTCCCGGCGGTTGAACAGGGTCAGGGTGACGGTCAGGTCCGGTGTGTCGTTCCAGGTGCCGAGCACCTCGGCGTAGGCGGCGAGCAGCACCGTGGAGGGTGTGAGGCCGTGCCCGCGGGCCCCGTCGCGCAGCCGGTTCCAGCGGCGCGGCTCCAGCCAGTGCTGCAGGCGGGTGAACCGCCCGGCGCTGACCGTGGTGGGGTCCACCGCGGTCGGCAGACGTGGCGCCGGCGGCAGATCGGCGACCCGTCGCGCCCAGTAGGCCTGGTCCGCCTCGGCCTCCTGCCGGTCCGGCTGGATCTGCAGCACGTAGTCCCGGAACGAGACCCCGATCGGGGCCAGTACCGGGTCGGCGCCCTCGGGCGCGCGGTGGAGCCGGTCGAGCTCGGTGTAGAGAGTCATGATCGACAGGGCGTCGAACACGATGTAGTCGAGCCCGATCGCCAACCTGACCCGGCTCTCGCCGCCGCTGCGGTAGCGCAGGGCACTGATGTCGAACAGCGGCCAGCGGCCGAGGTCGTGCCTGCGGTGCGCCCGTTCGGCACGGAACCGCGCCAGCGCGTCGGCGGTGCCGGTCTCCGCGTCGGCGGTAACGGTCTCCGCGTCGGCGGTGCCGGCGTCCTCGTTCGCCGGGCCGGCGTCGACAACCTCGATGTGGACGGGTGGTACCGACCGCAGGATGCGCTGCCGACCGTCCTCGTCGAAGACGGCCCGCAGCATCTCGTGCCGGGTCACCAGCAGGTCCCAGGCCCGGGCCAGCCGGCCCAGGTCGACGTCGGCCGCGGGGGCGTCGAACTCGGTGTAGTGCCAGGTGCCGACGCCGCCGAGTGGGAGCCGCTCGTCGCGGCCGATCCAGTAGGCGCGCTGTACCTCGGTCGGCGGGAACGGCTCGTGCCGGCGTTCGGGGTCGGCGACGAGCTCGGGCCCCGTCCGCGCGGGCTGCCGGCCCGCCGGGTGCGTCACCGGATGACCGGGGGACGCGGCTGGCGGGCCGTCGGGTGCTCCGGTGAGCCCGGCACTCCCACCACGGCCGGTTCCCTCGTTGCCGGCCCTGTCGGGGCCGGCGTCGGGATCGGGGTCGGGGTCGGGGTCCAGCCGAAGACGGGCGGCGAACCCGGCCAGGGCCGGATGGGCGAACAGGTCGCCGATGCGCCCACCCGCCAGGCCGGCGGACGTCAGCCGGCCGACCATCCGGGTGGCCAGCAGCGAGTCGCCCCCCAGGGTGAAGAAACCGTCCGAGCGGCCTACCGTGGCGACACCCAGCAGCTCGGCCCACATCCGGGCCAGCCGCTGCTCGACAGGACCACGGGGTGGTTCGTCGACGGACCCGTCCGAGCGCCCGTCGTGCCGACGGCCGAGGGCACCGGCGGCCGCGGCGCCGAGGGCAACCCTGTCGATCTTGCCATTGGCGGAGAGTGGAAGCGCCGACCGCACCAGCACCTGGTCGGCGCGCATCGGCTCGGGCAGCCGGTCGGCGAGCCAGCCCGCCAACGCGCCGTTGTCGACGAGCCGGCGCAACGCCGCTGTCTCCTCCCCCTCGGCGGGGCTGACGACGAGGGCGATCGCCGGGCCGGCGGCGGCGCGGGCGATGACCGCCGCGGCTCGCCCGACCGCGGGATGCGTGGTGGCGGCCGCCTCGATCTCACCCAGTTCGATGCGGTGACCCCGGATCTTCACCTGGTGGTCGGCCCGACCGGCGTGCTCAAGGGTCCCGTCCGGCCGGTAGAAGGCCAGGTCACCGGTGCGGTAGTACCGCACCCCGTCGTGGTGGGCGACGAAGCGGTCGACCGTGCGGTCCGGGTCGCCGCGATAGCCGCGAGCCAGGCTCGCACCGCCGATCCACAGTTCTCCGGGTACCTGGTCCGGCCGGTCCCGGCCGCGGCTGTCCACCACCCTCGCCCGTACGTTGTCCAGCGGCGCGCCCCAGGGCATGGACGGCCAGCCAGCCGCCTCGTCGTCGGCTTCCGGGGGAACCTCGAACCACGTCGAGTGGATCGCGGCCTCGGTCATGCCGCCGAGCGCGACGAAACGCGAGCCGGGAACCCGGGCTCGCAGCCGGCGGGGCAGATCCGGCGGGATCCGGTCGCCGCCGAGCAGCACCACGCGCGGCAGCGGACCGCCGGCCCCCTTCTCCCGTCCTGTGGCATGGGTGTGCTCCGCGGTGTCAGCATGCCCCGCGGTGTCGGCATGCTCCGCGGCCGTGAGCAGCATGTCGAGCAGGGCGGGCACGGTGTTCCAGATGGTCACCCCATGGCTGGTCACCGCGTGCCACCACGCCGCGGCGTCGCGCCGCTGTTCCTCCGGCACGCAGACAACCGCGCCACCGGCGCTCAGCAGGCCGAAGACGTCATAGACCGACAGGTCGAACTCGAGTGCGGACACCGTGAGCACCCGGTCGTCCGGGCCGACGTCCAGCCGGGCGTTGAGGGCGTCGACGGTGTTCGCGGCGGCGGCGTGGCTCATCTCCACGCCCTTCGGCTCGCCCGTCGAGCCGGACGTGAAGAGCACATAGGCGAGGCTGTCCGGGCTGACCGGCACTGGAATCGAGCCCGCTTCGGCCCCGGCACCGGGCGCCGGGTCCAGGTCCGGCACCGGCGCCGGACCCGCGAGCGGTACGGCGTCAGGTGCCGAACCGGACGGGGTGGGCTGGCACAGCGCCTCCCGGAGCAGCAGCGGTCGAGGGCCCCCGGCCGCCGTCACGACCGGGAGGTGCTCGTCGTCGGTAAGCGCGAACGACGCCCCGGACCGGGCGTGGATGCGTTCACGACGCAGCACGGGCTGGCCCGTGCCGACGGGAAGGTAGGCCGCCCCGGCGGCGAGTACGCCCAGCACCGCGATGATCTGACCGGTACCGCGCGGCAGCGTCACCACGACGATGTCGCCGGGACGGACACCCTGGCCGACCAGCAGCCGGGCGACCGCCGTGGCTGCCGCTGCCAGCTCGCCGTAACTGGTGCGGCGCGCACCGTCGATGATCGCGGGCCGGTCCGGCTGGGCCGCTGCCCGGGCGAACACCGGGTGGTGCAGAGTGCGGGCCGGGCGGTCGACGGCGGTCGCGTTCGCCCGCGCACGCGTCGCCGCGGCGGCCGGGGGCAGCAGCGTGCCGACCGGCCGGTCCCAGGAGCCGTCGTCGTCGACCAGCTCGTCGATCAGCCGGCGGTAGGCGTCGAAAGCATCCTGGGCGGTGCCGGGCGCCAGGACGTCGAGCCGGACGTCCCAGTTGAGCAGCAGGCCGCCGTCGTGCTCGGTGACCTGCGCGTCGAGCCAGACCTGCGGACCCTGGGAGATGATCCAGACCGGGCGGCCGAAGCACCTCTGGACGGCGGTGGTGTAGATGTCGCCGAGGCCGATCGCACTGGTGTAGACGACGGGTGCGAGTACCGCGGAGCCGGTATGCCGGGAGAGATCCCGAAGCACCTCGACGCCGCTGTAGGTGCCGCGGTCGATCGCCGCGGCCGTCTTCGCCTGCAGCCGCCGGGCCTGTTCGACGAAGGGCAGGGCGGTGCTGACGTCCACGTCGACGAGGATGGAGCTGGAGAAGTCACCGACGAGGCGGTCGACCTCCGGGTGCAGCGGCGCGCGGTCGAACAGCGGGAGGTTGAGCAGGAACCGCGGGGTGCGGCTCCAGGCGCCGATCACCTCGGCGAAGACCGCGGCGAGCGCGGCGGACGGGGTGACGCCGTGGCGGCGGGCCCGGCGGGTGACGCGGTCACGGCGTTCGGCGTCAAGATGGTGGGCAAGGCGGATGCTGCGGGCAGGCAGCCCCGGCCGGCCGGCGTCGGCGCGGCGGGGCAGCTCCGGCGCGCCGGGCAGGTCCGCGAGCCGGTCGCCCCACCAGCCCCTGGCCTGCTCACGCCGGGTGGCGTCGTGCGCACGTCGTTCGCGGAGGTAGCGGGGGTAGTCGTAGGCGATGGCCGGATCGCTGTCGTCGTGCGGGTCCTCGTACGCCCGGCGCAGGTCCTCCAGCAGGATCCGCAGACTCAGAGCGTCCGCGACGGTCATGTCAAGGTCGATGTGCAGGCGGGTGGCGTCGTCCGGGAGCAGGGTGAGCGCCACCTCCAGGACCTGGCCCGCCTCGATGTCCATCATCCGATGGGTGTAGTGCTCGCGGAGCTCGTCGAGGGTGCGGGTGATCTGTTCGGCCGGCAGCCGGCTCAGGTCACGCACCGGGAGGGTGACGGCATCCGGCGGCGGCGCGAGCTGACATCGACCGTCCGGGGTGAAGCGTGCCCGCAGCATCCCGTGCCGCGCCAGCAGCCGCGCCAGCGCCCCGCGCAGCCGTTCCGGCTCGACGCCCGCGCCGTCGAGCTCGGCGTAGAAGTGGGCGGCGACTCCGCCGAAGGGCTGGCCGGGATGACGCCCGATCCAGTACGCGTGCTGCATGGTGGCCAGCTCGAACCCGGAGGCCGCCGACGACGTGGCGGGGCCGGGGCCGGTGGCGGTGGCGGGCAGGGCGACGGCGGGATCGGCGGCGGGCCGGGCCGCGGTCAGCAGACGATTCCAGTGCCGCAGGGTGGGGATCTCGGCAAGCTGCTCGAAGGTCACCTCGGCACCGCGGCGTCGCCACGAGGTCATGAGGTGGATCAGGGTGAGTGACTCCAGCCCCAGCGAGAAGAGGTTGGCGTCCTGGTCGAACTCGTGGTCCTCGGGCGACACGCCACCGCCGGGCGGGGTCGCGCACAGGCCCAGAACCGCGGCGACCTCGTCGTACAGATCGTCGAAGGAAGTGTCCCCGGCGGTGTGGCCACCGTGCCGACCGTCGCTCATGCGGCACCGTCCATCGGCCGGGCGGCGGGGACCGCCGGTACCAGGTGGGGGGCGACGCTGGCGAGCTTCTCGCAGGTCTCCTCGTACTCCCGCTCGGGCCGGGAGCCGGCGACCACGCCGGCCCCGGCCCGCAGCCAGGTGCGGCCCTCCTGGCTGAACACCGTGCGCAGCGCCAGCGCCGCGTCGAGGGTGCCGTCGGCGCCGAGACGCAGGACGGCCCCGGCGTAGAGCCCGCGCGCGGCCGGCTCCAGACCGGTGATCTCCCGGCAGGCCACGTCCTTGGGGACGCCCGTGGCGGTCACCGCCGGGAACAGCGCCGCGAGCGCGTCCCAGCGGGTTCGCGCGTCGTCGAGCCGGCCCTCCACCTGCGAGCCGAGGTGCTGGACGCTGCCGCGTGGCCGCACCGTCATGAAGTCCCGCACGGCGACGCTGCCGGGTGTGCAGACGGTCCGTAGCTCGGCGTCCGAGAGCTGGACCGAGACCGCGTGCTCGTAGATCTCCTTGGGATCGGTGCGCAGCTCATCGCAGTTGGCCCGGTCACGGTCGGTGCCCAGCCCGAAGGCCCGGGTGCCGGCAAGCGGTTGGGTGCGGACGGTCCGGTCGGCGCCGACGACGGCGACCACCTCGGGGCTGAAGCCGGTCGCACGCATGCCGGGCAGGTCGAGCAGGAACGTCCGGGCGGGCGTGTTGGCCCGGCGGCCGACCAGACAGGTGCGAGCAAGATCCACCTCGAAGGGCACCGCCACACGGCGGGAGAGCACCACCTTGGCCAGCCGTCCGGCCTCGATCCGGTCGATGGCGGTGCGGACCGCGCTCCGGTAGGCCTCGGCGTCGCCGGCCCGTACGTCGACGGCACGGGTCGGGGTGGCCGCGGCGGGTGGCCCGGCCAGGTCACCCCAGGCATTCGCACAGCGGTCGGCGAAGGTCAGGACCTGGTCGCGCAGCCGTTCGTCGACACCCCGGGCCTCGACCGCGGACGGGCTGACCCGAACCTCGACGAGCGGAACCACCAGTTGGGCGAGCGGCCGGCGGTTCGCCCCCCGGAGCGGCTGCGACACAGTGTGTTCGGGCGCCGCGGCCCGCTCGATCGCCGTGGCGAACTCGAACGCCAGCCAGCCGTAGGCGGTCCAGCCCGGGATCGGCAGCGCGTCGGTGACGGCGGCCAGCACCGGGAGCGGTGATCCCGCGTACGGCAGATCGACCAGGTTACCGCCCGTGGCGATCTGGACCCGGTCGCCGTACACGGTGACGGTACAGAGCGCACCGGCCGCGTACCACCAGCCGTCCGCGCATTCGTAGAGCACGCTTCGGTCGGTGAACCGCGCGCCGGCCAGGGCGGTGGCCACCCGCGGCGGGTCGAAGTCGCCATACGCCACCCCCGGTCGGTAGCCGGGCGTTCCGACCAGCGGCAGCATGATGTCAGGCGGGGTCTTCACAACGGACCGTCCCTCTCAGGCGGGTTCAGGCAGGTCGAGGTCGAGGCGGGTTCAGCCGGAACCGACCTGGCCCGGCTCGGCGGAGAAGCGCCTGGCCAGGGCGGCCTTGTCGACCTTGCCGACAGGGGTCAGCGGCAGGTCCGGGACCGGTACGACCCGGTCGGGCGCCTTGTAGGCGGCCAGACCGCACTCGGCGAGGTACCGCGCGGCCTCACGTAGGGTGAGTGCGGGCTCGACGCCGGCCACGAAGGCGACCGAACGTTCACCGAGTACCGGGTCCGGGACGGGCAGCAGGGCGACCGCGCGTACCCGCGGATGGCTGCGCAGCAGCTCCTCGACCTCGGCGGTGTCGATCTTCTCGCCGCCCCGGTTGATCTGCTCCTTACGGCGGCCGACGACGACGAGGTGCCCGGACGGCAGCCGCCGGACGAGGTCACCCGAGCGATAGAAGCCGTCGGCGGTGAACGCGCGCCGGTTGTGTTCCGCGGCCCGGTAGTAGCCCCGCGGGGTGGACGGCCCGCGGGTGAGCAGCTCCCCGACCTCGCCGGTGGGAAGCGGCCGGTCCTCGTCGTCGACGACGAGGACCTCGTCGGCGGCGGTCGGCGGCACACCCTGGGTGGTGCGCCGCAGGTGCGGCGGATCGTCGAGCCGGGTGTAGTTGACCAGGCCCTCGGCCATGCCGAAGACCTGCTGGAGCCGGACACCGAGGACCTCCTCGACCCTGCCTGCCTCGTGGTCGGCCAGCCGGGCTCCGCCGACCTGGAGCACCCGCAGGCTCGACAGGTCGGGGGCGCTGGTGCCGTGTTCCTCGACCCACGCCGGAACCAGCGGCGGCGTCAGTGCCGTCACGGTGACCCGCTCGCGCGCGATCAGGTCGAAGGCCGTGGGCGGGCTTGGGTCGCGGGCGACGACGACCATGCCGCCGGACAGCAGTGTGCCCAGCACACCGGGCGCTCCGAAGGCGAAGTTGAAACCGATCGGCAGGCAGACCAGGTAGACCGAGTCCGGGCCCAGCTCGCACATCCGAGCCCCTTCGCGGGCCGCGTACAGATAGTCGTCGTGCGTGCGGGGGATGAGCTTCGGTGCACCCGTCGAACCGCCGGACAGCAGCAGCATCGCCAGCCCGCCCGGGTCTGCCGTGTCCCCGTGTCCGCCGGCGTCGGACGGCGCGGTGACGCCGTCCGCCAGCAGCGACGACCACGTCAGCACCCCGGGCACCACCCCGGGTGTGGCGGTGGGCACGGGGCTGGGCGCGACGGCGGGCGAGGCGGTGCTGACGGGCGAGGCGGATCCGGCCTCGGTGAGGAGGATGACTCGGCGCGGAGGCGCGAGCGCATCGTGCACTCGGGCCGCCAGCGCGCTGCCGTCGAGGGTTCCGGCACGCTCGGCGACGACGTAGGTCGTGGCGCCGGCGATCTGGGCCAGCCGCCGGATCTCGCCATGACGATGTGCCGGCATGGCGTGGACGGGGACCGCGCCGAGCCTGACGAGCGCGAACCACAGGTGGACGAACTCGGCGCGGTTGGGCAGATGGACGACCACCCGCTCACCTGGGCGTACCCCTGCCCGGGTGAGCCCCGCCCGCAGGCGGTCGACGTGCGCGTCCAGCTCGGCATACGACCAGCGCCGCGGCCCGTCGACCAGTGCCGTGCGCGGCCCGTGCCGGGCGGCGAGGTCACGCAGCAGTGCTGACGCGGTGACGCCGGCCCAGTGCCCGGCCGTGCGGTAGCGCGCCGCGTCCGTCTCCGGGCAGCGCGGCCAGTCCTCAGGCATGCGTTCAGGGCTCCTTGTCGCGGATGTGGCGAACCGGATGTCAGTGTAGATGGAAACCGTTATCGTTATCTTTGTTACTGGAACATGTTCAGACGAAGTCAGCCGCCCGCCGATCGGGAGCGGCGTGCTCAGCGGAAGTCGAGGGCAATGGACGTCGACGAACTGATCACCGAACTCGCGGCAGCGGGTGTCACCCTCTGGGCGGAGGCCGGCGAGCTGCGTTACCGCGCACCGCGTGGCGCGCTGACCGAGCAGCACCGCCGTCGGCTGCGGGCGGACCGCAGCGCGGTCCTGACCCGCCTGGCCCGCGACGATGAGCTTCCGGATGTCGTCGCGGAGCCCGACGCGCGCCACGAGCCCTTCCCGCTGTCCGACATCCAGGCCGCCTACCTGGTGGGGCGGGGCGACTCCTACGAGTACGGCGGCGTGGCCTGCCACGCCTATGTCGAGATCGCCCACCCCGCGGGCCTCGCCCCGGCACAGGTGCAGGCGGCCTGGCAGACGGTCGTGGACCGGCACGACATGCTGCGCGCGGTCGTCCATCCCGAGGGCTACCAGATCGTCCTGGAGAACCCTCCGCCGTGCGAGGTAGCGGTCACGGACCTTCGCGGCAGACCGGAGACCGCTGTCGCCGACGCTGTCGCCGCCACCCGCCGCCGGCTGGCCCAGCGGGTCGCCCGCACCGACCGGTGGCCGCTGTGCCTCGCCGAGGTGACCTGGTCCGACCAGCGGCTGCTGGTACACCTCTCGCTCGACCTGCTCGTCGTCGACTACGCCAGCGTCCAGCTCCTGCTCGGCGAGCTCGACCTGCTGTGCTCGCGACCCGACGTCGAGTTGCAGCCGCTGGGTGTGACCTTCCGGGACTACCTGGCCACCCGTCGGCGGCTCACCGAGACGGCCCGCCACCGGCGGGACCGCGACTACTGGCTGCGGCGCGTCGACACCCTGCCAGGAGCGCCCGAGCTCCCGCTGGCCGACCGGACCTGGTCCACCGGCACCGCGAACGATCCTG
Source organism: Parafrankia sp. FMc2 (assembly GCF_041008525.1). Lineage (NCBI taxonomy): Bacteria > Bacillati > Actinomycetota > Actinomycetes > Frankiales > Frankiaceae > Parafrankia > Parafrankia sp. FMc2. The sequence continues at coordinate 17,665 of NZ_JBFLUG010000115.1, forward strand.
GCACCGACCCGGGCACCGATCCGGGCCCGGACGGCGCGGCGGTGCCCGGCCCGTGCTTCGAGCGGCTGGAGCATCTGCTGCCCGAGCGGGCCTGGGCCGGCCTGGCCGCCAACGCCCGTGAGCACGGGGTGACGGCCGCCGCCGCGCTGCTCACCGCCTACGCGGAGGTGATCGGTCGCTGGAGCCGGTCGCCCCGGTTCACCCTGAACATGCCCGTCTTCCAGCGTCTCGGCGTGCACCCGGAGGTCGACCGCCTGGTCGGGGACTTCACCACCGTCGAACTGCTGGAGGTCGATCTCACCGCGCCGGCCGCGTTCGCGGACCGGGCGCGGACGCTGTCGGCACGCCTGCTGGAGGACCTCTCCCACCCGCTGATGACCGGCAGCGAGGTACTGGGCGAGATCGCCCGGCGCTCCGGTGAGCGGCCGCTGCTGCCCGTCGTCTTCACCAGCACGCTGGACGCCGCGTCGCCCACCGCCGTCCCGGCCACCGGGTCGGCGGTGGGGATCGGCTCAGCCACGGAAACAGCGTCCGGTCCGGGCGTCGACGCCTGCCGCGGCGAGGTGGTGCACGCGGTGAGTCAGACACCGCAGGTCTGGATCGACTGCCAGGCGGTACCTCGTGGCCCGCGCCTCGCCCTGTCCTGGGACGTGCGTCGCGGCGTGTTCCCCGAGGGGCTGGCCGAAGCCGCGTTCACCGCCTTCGCCGCCGCCGTCAGCCGGCTCGCCGAGGATCCAGGCGCATGGTCCGCGTCCGCTCCGGTGGACCTGCCGGCCGAGCAGCGTTCCCGCCGCCGGGCGGTCAACGACACGGCCGGCCCGCTGCCGACCGGCCTGCTGCACCAGGGCGTCCTGGACCGCGCCGCAGCGGCCCCGGCCGCCACGGCCGTGGTGGCCGGCGAGGTCCGGCTCAGCTACGGCGAGCTGGCTGCCCGCGCCCGCGCCGTCGCCGCCGCGCTGGACTCCGTCGGTATCGGCCGGTCCGAGCCGGTCGCGGTGGCGATGGACAAGGGCTGGGAGCAGGTCGTGGCCGTGCTCGGCGTGCTGCTCGCCGGCGGCGCGTACCTGCCGGTCGACATGGCACAGCCCGCCGCGCGGCGGGAGGTCATCCTGCGCGACGCCGGCACTCGTGTCGTCCTCACCCAGCTCCGGCTGGTCGAGACCGCCGGCTGGCCCGCGGATCTGACCACGGTCGCGGTCGACACGCTGACACCCACCGACCCCGCGCCGCCCACCAGCCCCGCACAGCCCACCAGCCCTGCGCAGCCCACCAGCCCCGCTGGCCGGCCCACGCCCGCGGAGCCGGACGATCTCGCCTACATCATCTACACCTCCGGCTCGACCGGGACCCCGAAGGGGGTGATGATCAGCCATCGAGCGGCCCTGAACACCGTGATCGACATCAACCGCAGGTTCGGGATCACCCAGGACGACGCCGTGCTCGGGCTGGCCAGCCTCGGCTTCGACCTGTCGGTCTACGACATCTTCGGCCCGCTGCGGGCCGGAGCCCGGCTGGTGCTGCCGGACGCGGGGCGGCGCGGCGACCCGTCACACTGGGCCGGTCTCATCGACGCCCACGGCGTGACGGTGTGGAACTCGGTGCCCGGCCAGATGCAGATGCTGACCGAGTTCCTGCGTGCGGAGCCGGCCAGGCCGCGGCCGGCGGGTCCCGCCCCCGCGGGCGGGACGCTGCGGCTCGCGATGCTGTCCGGCGACTGGGTTCCGGTCACCCTGCCGGACGAGATCCACGCGGTGCTGCCGGGAGCCGAGGTAGTCAGCCTCGGTGGCGCCACCGAGGCCGCGATCTGGTCGATCTTCCACCCGGTCGGGGCGGTGGACCCCGCCCGGCCCAGCATCCCGTACGGGGCGCCGCTGACCAACCAGACCTTCGCCGTCCACGACGCGCAGCTGCGTGACCGCCCGGAGTGGGTGCCCGGCGAGCTGTACATCGGCGGTGCCGGCGTGGCGCTCGGCTACCGCGGTGACCCCGAACGCACGGCGGAGCGGTTCGTGCGCCATCCGGTCACCGGCGAGCGGCTCTACCGCACCGGGGACCTGGGCCGGTACCTGCCCGACGGGACGATCGAGTTCCTCGGGCGGGAGGACTCGCAGGTGAAGATCCGCGGGTTCCGGATCGAGCTCGCCGAGATCGAGGCGGCGGTGCTGAGCCATCCCGCGGTGGCGGCCACCGCCGTGATCGTGGACGAGCATCCCCAGGGGCGTCGGCTGGCCGCGTTCGTCGAGGCCGGCCGGCGGCCAGGCGACGCCGAGCCGGCGCTGTCGGCCGGCTCGGACGCCGTCGCGGACACCGTCGCGGCGCAGGCCGCCACGGCCGTGCGGGCCGCCGGTGACGGGGTGGATCCCGCCGCGCTCAGCGAGCTGCTGGCCGCGATGGACGAGGTCGCGCTCTGCGTGATGGCCGCGACGCTCGCCGGCGCCGGGATACCGCCGCCCGAGGGTGCGGCGCTCACGCTCGACGAGGTGTGCGGTCTGCTGCGGACGACCGGTACGCACCGGGGCATCGTCCAACGGTGGCTGCGGGCGCTGGCGGCCCACGGGCGGCTGACGGCCGAACCCGCGCCCGGCGGCCCGGAATCCACCGGAGCACCGCGCTACCGCGGCCTGGTCACGCCGGACAGGGCCGGCCTGGAGCAGGCCTGGGCCCGCCTCGACGCCGCCGAACGGCGGGTGGGGTACAGCACCGACCTGATCGGGCTGATGCGTACCTGTGCCGGGCGGCTGCCCGCGCTGCTGTCGGGTGAGCAGGACGTCCGCGCGCTGCTGTTCCCGGGTGCCGAGGCCGACGCGCTCGCCGCCGCCTATCGAGACAACCTTGCCGTCCGCCAGCTCAACGAGGCGGTCACGGCCGCCCTGCACCGCTTGGCGGAACAGCACGTCGGGGAGGAGGGGCTGCGGGTGCTGGAGGTCGGCGGCGGGGTGGCGGGCACCACGTCCGTGCTGGTGCCCGCGCTCGCCGAGTTCGGTGTCGACTATCTGTTCACCGACCCGTCGCGGTTCTTCCTCACCGAGGCCGCGGAACGCTTCGCCGACCATCCCTGGGTGCGGTACGCCCGGTTCGACCCCGCCGGTGACCCGCGAGCGCAGGGATTCGCGCCGAACAGCACGGATGTCGTCCTCTGCTCCCACGTCCTGCACAGCACCGCCGACATCCCGGCGGTGCTGCGTGGCCTGCGCGAGCTGCTGGCGCCCGGCGGCTGGCTGGTGATCGTCGAGAACACCCTGGCCGACCATCTGCCGCTCGCGGTCTCCCTGGAGTTCCTGGAGGCGACCGCCGCGGCGCCGACGGACCTGCGGGCGGCCTCCGGAGCCTCGTTCGTCACCGACGAGCAGTGGCCCGCGCTGCTCGCCGGCATCGGTGCGGAGCTCGTCGCGGTGCTTCCGCGGGTGACGGACGTGCTGCACCCCACCGGGCAGCGGCTCTTCCTCGCCCGGGTGAAGACCGACCGGGTACCGGTCATCGTGGGCGAGCTGGCCCGGCACGTGTCGGCCCGGCTGCCCGAGTACATGGTGCCGGCCGTCTGGGGAGTCCTCGACACGCTCCCGCTGACCGGCAACGGCAAGGTGGACCGCGCCCGGCTGCGTGACTGGCTGCCCCGCCCGGGAGCGGGCGTCGCGGCAGCCGACCAGATCGTCACGCGCTCGGACGAGCCGGCGGACGCCCTCGAACGGCAGCTCGCCGCCCTGTGGGCCGAGCTGCTCGGCGTCGAGCGGGTCGGTCGCCACGACGACTTCTTCGCGCTCGGCGGTGACTCACTGCTCGTCGCGCGGCTCGTCGGCCAGGTCCGGGAACGCCTGCCCGACGTCGTCGCGCTGGAATGGGAGGTGGTGCTGCGGCACATGCTGCGGGCCCCCACCGTCGCGGCTCTCGCGTCGTTCCTACGGGCGTCCTCCGGCCGCGACCCGGACGAGGCCGAGGCGGAGAAGTCCTCGCCGCTGGTGTTCCTGCACGGCTCCGGTCTGGAGAGCCGGGACGCGCCGATGACGATCCTCGTCCACGCCGGCACCGGCACCCTCATGCCCTACCGGGCGCTGGTGACCGAGATCCGGCGCCGCTCGGCGGGTACCGCCGCCGTCGTCGGCCTGGAGATCCCGCACCTCGCCGACTACCTCGACGGGGATCCGGACGGACAGGTCGAGACACTGGCCGCCGGCTACGTGCGGGCGCTGCTGGAACTCGGCGCGAGGGAGACCCACCTGGTGGGCTACTGCCTCGGCGGCCTGATCGGGATCGAGGTGGCCCGCGGCCTGGCGGAGGCGGGCGCCCCGGTCGCGTCGTTCACCGCGATCAGCAGCCACAGCCCCCGGTTCCGCCTTGACGACGAGATCCTGGCGGAGTACTCGTTCGCGGTGATGATGGGCATCAACCCGGCCGACCTGGGCTTCCCCGCCGACGAGAACGCCGTCGCCGCCGCAGCCGACGCGGTGCTCGCCACCAGCCCCGGGCTGCTGCGCGACGGCGGGCTGGCCAGGCTCGACGGGGAGTTCACCGACGTCGCGGCCCGCTTCCGCGCCCTGGTCCGGGTGCCACGGGAGGCCCGGATCGAGCGGATGTGCGCGGTCGTGCCGGCGTCGGCGGGCATGTACGAGCCGGACCACATGACGCGCCTGTTCCGCACCTTCCGGCAGAGCGTGTTCTCCATCAGCCGCTACCGCCCGGAGCCGTATGCCGGCGACGTGACGTTCCTGCGGCACAGCGGCACCTACCCCTTCCCGGGGAGCCGGGACGCGGTCACCGCCCAGTGGGACGAGGTGTGCCTGGGTGACCTGAGCATCGTGGACGTTCCCGGCGACCACTTCAGCTGCCTGTCCGTCGAGCACGCGCCGGGTGTCCTGCGCCTGCTCGCGGAGCTCACCGGTGGAGCGGTGACCCGGTGAGCGGGAGGACAGGCCGACCGGCGGCGGTCGGCATCGTCGGGGCGTCCGGCATGGTCGGCCTGGCCGCGGTGGAGCAGCTACGCCGTCTCGGTGTCGATGACCTGCGCCTCGGTGCCCGTCGGGCGGACCTGGTACGCCGGGCTGTCGACGAGGTCCTGGGCGGGCGGGGCGAGGCCCACACCGTCGACGCGACCGATCCGGCGGCGCTGGCGCGCTTCTGCTCGGGCTGCCAGGTCGTGCTGAACTGCGCCGGGCCCACCTACCTGCTCGGGGACACGGTCGGGGTGGCCGCGCTCGCCGCCGGCGCGCACTACGTCGACGTCGCCGGCGACGATCCGGTCCTGGAGTCGATGACCGGGCGCGGGCTGGCGGGCACCGACCGTGCGGTCGTCGTCTCCGCCGGTACGCTGCCCGGCCTGTCCAGCCTGCTGCCGCGCTGGCTGGCGGCCAGCGGGTTCACCCGGCCCGTCGGCCTGACCGCGCACGTCGGCGGCATCGAGCCCTGCTCGCCGGTGGTCGCCACCGACATGCTGCTGTCGATGCGCACCGGCGGGGTGGCCGGCGCGGCCTTCGGCGAGCCGCTGGCGGCCTGGCGCGACGGCGCACGTCGCCCCCGGGCACTGCGCGCGGCCCAGAACACCGTCGCGCCGCACTTCCCGGGGCCGGTCGCTATCACCCCGTTCCTGTCGGCGGAGACGGAACGCCTCGCGTGGGCGTTGGGACTGCGCTCCGTCGACTGGTACAACGTCCACCCCGGCCCCGCGGTGCGCACCGAGCTGGCGCGGATGCCCGGTTACGCCGCCGACCCCGCCACAGACCCGGCCCAGGTCGGGGTCCGGCTGCGCCGGGCGGCCGACCTGGACCTGCACGGGCGCACCCCGTACTACCTGATGGTCTTCGGCCTGCACGGTCAGTCAACCGGCGGCCACCGAACGGCGACGCTCGTGCTCCGGGCCCCCAGCAGCTACCGCCTCACCGGCCTCGTGGGCGCACTGGCTGCCCGAGCCGTGCTGGCCGCGAACGTGCCACCCGGGCTGCGGGCCGCCTGCGACGTCCTCGATCCCGGAGAGGTCGTCGACGAGATCCGCGCGGCGGGGCCGGATCTCGGTGTGCTCCACATCGACCACACCGACCACGCCGACCACGTCGAGGCCGGCGCACCGGCCCGGACAGCCGCCGCGAGCCAGTGGCCCGCGGCACCGGCGCTCTCCGACGACGCGGAAGAGGGAGTGCTGTGAGACACCCTCTGTCAACCACGGTTTCAGGCGGCGCGTCCGAGGGCTCGGTTGCGGTTGGCGACGTGCGTGGCCTCGTCGTAGAGCACGCCTTTGGTGAGGCAGTGCCAGAGGATCTCGAGCCAG
>NZ_JBFLUG010000116.1:0-23776 GCF_041008525.1 Parafrankia sp. FMc2
GGCCGAACGGTGGGCGGGGGTGGGCTGGGTGCTGCGGGGCTGAGTCAGGGGATCCGCCGATCAGGTCAGGGCCGACAGAACACACGCCACGTCGGTTCCACGCGCCATGCGGCGTAGTTCACGAACGCGGAAAGTGTCATCCGGCGGCCAGGGGGCGGCCGGTTTCACGCGACCGGACCCAACCGCGGTTTCGGACCGCCATGGCGCTCGCACCGACCTTGGACATCCGGCCCGTCTGGCCGGATGTCCCAGAGATCTTGTCGTCGTTCCGCGAGCTGGTTGCCCTCGGTGACGCCGACAGGAAGACGTTACCTCGTACCCGGGCATGATCGGGGGCCTCGAGGTGTGTGGTTAACCATCAGGGGAGGAGGTTCTACGTCACATCTGCCCCGGTGAACCACCGAACTGCGGTTCGAGGTCGCCTCGGCGACATTTCCTCTTTCTTTGATCTTCGGGATGCGGGCATAGGCCGTCATGCCGATGCCTGGCGTGCATCTGTTACTGGGGGTGCATCCGGCCCGATCGGGTGCCGGATGCACCCGCGGCCGGCGTCGGCGGAGGCTCCGGCGGAGCGGCTCGCCCGGACCGCCCAGACCAGCAGCGCCACCATCCCCACGAGCGCCCCGTAGGCACCGATCACCCGCTGGTCGTCCCCGTGCGCGCGGGCCAGCGCCCACAGCGCCCAGCCGACCCCGGCGACGAGGGCCACGGCGGGGGCCGCCGCCAGGCCCGCTGCCCGAACCGCCCGCGACCGGGTCTCGGGACGTCCGGCCCGCCCTCCCGGGGCCGGACGCAGGAGCGGGACCGCGACCAGCGGACCGACCACGGCGGCCGCAAGGAACAGGTCCATCGGCGTGCTCAGATGGGGGGTCACCAGCAGCCAGCTCCCCGCGGTGAACAGGGCAAGCGGCCGGTCGGGGTCCCCGCCGCGCGCCGCGGCGATCCCGGCGGGCCCGCGGGCGATGGCCAGCAGCGGAGCCGCGAGCAGCAGCAGGTAGTGGCTCCACACGATCGGGGAGGCCACCAGGGCCGCTGCCACGACGCCGGCGAACAGCAGCCCGTCGCCGGCGGCCCGCCTGGCGCCCCGCGCGTACCACAGGCATCCGGCGAGCAGCACGCAGGCGACCCCCCGCGCCGTCCAGGTGGCGACGTCCAGGCCGAGACCGGTGTTCATCAGCAGGCCGGTCAGGCTCAGGCCGTCCGGCGCCTCCTCGCGTGCCAGTACCGCCAGCATGTCCGCGTAGGTGCGGGCCGGCACCGGGCTGTAGAGCTCACCGAGGGCGAACAGGACGCCCAGCGCGGCGACGGCGATGGCGGCCGCCCGCGGCCGGCGGGTGACCGCCAGCCAGAGGACGACCGGAATCAGGAAGAGCTTGCTGTACACCAGCAGCGCGGCCAGCACTCCGGCAGCGACCGGTGCGTCACGCAGCCGCCACAGCGCGACCAGACCACAGAAAAGCAACGCGTTGAGGGTGCCCATCTGCAATCCGGTGATGGTGCAGGACGTCCCCAGGACCAGGGCGAACGCCCACCAGCCCGCGCGGGCGAGCCGGCAGGCGGCGAGCAGGGCGACGACCGACAGCGCGATGAACAGATCGTCGGCCCCCGGCAGCGCGGACAGCGGCACGAACGGCAGGGACATCAGATACGGGTAGACGAAGGCGAACCCGGAGTAGACCTCGGGGGTTCCCGGTGGGGGATAGGGGTCCCGCCCGTCGGCGACCGCCGCGCCGGCCCGCAGGAAGACATCCACGTCGAAGTGCGCGATCGGTGCGACGAAACCGACCCAGACCAGGCCGATCAGGGCCGCGAGCACGAGCGGGCCCGCCGCCCTGGCGGCGCCACGGCCGGCACCGGTGGGGATCTCGGCGCCGTCGCGTCGCCGTGGGGGCAGGTCCATCCTCATGACACCCGCTTCGGTCGGCGTTCCACCCGGTCTCCAGGGTCGTCGGGGCTGCGACGGTCATGGTCCCATCCGGGGAGGGACGGGTGATGACAGAGGCTGTCCGCCGCGTCACGCCGCACGCCAGGCCCGTCGCCGTCCCGGGCCGGCCTGGCCGGCTACAGCAGTGCTTCGGTGAGAAAGTGGATCACCAGGCCGGCGAGTGCGCCGACCACGGTGCCGTTGATGCGGATGAACTGCAGGTCGCGGCCGACGTGCAGCTCGATGCGCCGGGACGTCGCGGCCGGCTCCCACCGGGCCACCGTGTCGCCGATGACGGCGGCGATGTCCTCGCGGTAGCGACGCACCGCGCGGGTGGCGACGTCGGCGGCGGCCCGGTCCACGGTGGCGGCGAGCTCCGGCTCGGTGACCAGTCGGCCGCCGAACGCGGCCAGCGTCTCGGTCGCCCGGGTGCGTGCGGCCCCGTGCGGATCGGTGGTGAGATCGAGGAGGACCCCACGGGCGGTCACCCAGATCGCCGTCACCGCCCGGTCCGCCTCGGGGTGCGCGACGATCCGCCGCTTGAGGGCCTCGACCTTCTCGCCGAGCTCGGGGTCGGTGCGCAGCCGCTCGGCGAAGGTCAGCAGGAAGGTGTCGATGGCGCGGCGCAGCCGGTGCCCGCGGTCGTCCCGCAGGTCGGCGACGAAACGCAGCGCCTCCGCGTAGGCGCGGGCGGCGACCGCCTCGTCCAGCCACCGCGGCGACCAGGTCGGTGCCTGCTCGCGTACCAGCCGCAGGACGGTGTCGGGGTTGGCCCGCAGCCACTCGTCGGCCTCGCTGACCAGCAGGTCGACCAGATGGTGGTGTGTTCCCTCGGTGACCACCCGATCGAGGGCCAGCCCGAGCGCCCCGGCCCAGCGCCGCTCCAGCAACCGCGGCAGGACGGACTTCTCGACGAGCTCGCGGACGAGATCGTCCTCGATACCGGAGATCATGGCCGCGGCGCGGCTGGACACCTCGGCGGTGATCCGCTCGGCGTTCTCCGGGCGCCGCAGCCAGGTACCGACCCGGGCGGCCACGCCGAGCTGGTCGACCTTCTCCCGCACGACGTCCTCGGCGAGGAAGTGCGTCCCGACGAAGCTCTGCAGGCCACGGCCGAGCGCGTCCTTGCGGTGCGGGATGATCGCGGTGTGCGGGATCGGCAGCCCGAGGGGATGCCGGAACAGCGCGGTGACCGCGAACCAGTCCGCGAGCGCGCCGACCGTCCCGGCCTCGGCGGCGGCCGCGACGTAGTCGACCCAGCCGGGCGCGCCCGAGGCCCCCCACCGCCAGCTGATGATGTAGACGGTGACCATGACGACGAGCAGCGTCGTCGCGATCACGCGCATCCGCCGCAGCCCGTGCCGCATCCTGGCTTCGGCGGCCGGGTCCCCGGCGGCCAGGGGACCACTGGACGGATCACTGCCGGGACTGCCCCCGCCTGCCACCTCATCTGCCATGCGAGCCGGTCCACCCTCCGCCCTGATCACGCTCCCGACACCCTACGAGGGCGGACGGCCCTCCCGGCGCGCCGCCGCACGACGGTGGATGACCAGCAGATCGGCGAGGGCCGTCACGGCGATCGCCGCGAGGGCCACCGCCGGCCCGACATGGCCCGAGGCCGCGAAGAGGCCGGCGGTGACGGAGCAGAACAGCAGGCCGAAGAGAGCGAGGGCGCGGCGCAGCGTGAGCGCGCTCGCTGCCGGCGCCGCGCCGGTACGCCGGTCGCCCCACGATCCCAGCGTGCGCCACCATGGTTGTGAGCCTGTTGGGCGCTCGGTGCGTTGATGGGGTACATGGCGGGTCACGCCAGCGGTGTGCCCGCGTCCGCGCCGGCGAACCAGGACCAGATGGTGGTCCGTCTGCACGCACCACCCGGGTAGTCAACATCCCGACGAATGTCGGCAGGAAGCTGCCGATCCGGAGGTGTCCGGGTCGGGACGCCGCGGTCAGCGGCCGCCATGGCCGCCAGCCCCGCCCGCCCCGCCCGCCCTGTTCAGCTGTCCGGCTCGCTCGGGCCAGGCGCGCCATGGCGCTCGGCGAGGGCGTCGACGAGCAGCTTCGTGCTGGTGAAGTCGACCGGGACCTCGATCACCCGGACCCCGGGGGCGCGCAGCGCCGCGGCGAGGCGCTCGCGGTGGTCGGCGCCCGAGCGCAGTCCACCCCGATGCCCCCACACCGCGACGACGAGGCCGACGTCCAGTGCCGAGGCGAGATGCAGCAGCGTGGCCGCCGGCCCGACCGGGGGGCTCCCGACCACCGCGACCCCGGGGCGTCCCTGCCGGCAGGCCAGCAGCGCCCCGGCGAGCGCGACCTCCCCGCCGCCGCGCAGCACTCGCGCTGTCCCGGCGGCCGGGCCCATGACCTGACTCACCCAGAGCCCCACCGGGCCCGGTTCGGCCACCACGATGCCGCCGGGTGGCAACGCGCCGGCCAGGTCGGTGGCCGCCCGCGCCGGTGTGAGCGGAGCATCGTCGTATGCCGCGAGCTGGCTGATGAGAGCACGTGGCTCCCGACCGAGCCGCGAGAGCGGCGCCGCCGGCGAGAACGGATCTTCGGGTGAGAACGGATCTTCGGGTGAGGCCGGGGCCGCTGGCGCGGACGAGCCGGTGAGGGAGAACGACCCCGCCGAGCGGTCCGGCCCTCCCGGCGGGAGCGGGACGTCCAGGGCGAAGCCGGGCCGCAGCCGAACCTCGCCGGTGCCCGCCCGTCGTATCGCCTCGGCGGCGCGCAGGACGTCACCCGGTGTCGCGGGCGGCGCCTGTGGGCCGGTCCCGGATGCCTGCGCGGCGCCGGACAGCAGCGTGAGGACGGCTCCGTCCCAGCAGGCGCCGATGCCGTGACCGAGCTCGGCGGAGGCCGTGGCGAGCAGGCGCGCGCAGGTCTCGTCCGGTGCGGAAACCAGCTGGACCGCGGCTGATCCCAGGGCTGCCCGGGGGAGTCGCGTGCCGAAGACGGTGACCAGATGGCTGACTCCGGCCGACGCGAGCAACTCTCCGAGGGTCATCGACGCGCGCTCCTCTTCCTCTTGCCCCAGGGGCGGGAGGGCGGGCGGGAGCCGCGCCGGTCCGCCTGCTGACCGAGGGCGGTCGGGCGGTCTCTCCCTGATGGCACCATGTGTCCGTGCTGTCCACGGTGGCCTGCCGGCGGCGGAGGGGAAAGTGATGCGAAGCGGATCGGCCCAGGTCAGCAGCGGTCCGTGACGGGCCTGGCAGCCACGGCCGGGCGGCTGGGTCACACACGCGTCTGGGCCAGGTACGCGTCTGGGCCAGGTACGCGGAGCCCGTTCCGTTCGGCCGAGCAGCCCCACGACCTGGTACGGGCCGAGGGCCCGCGGGTCGCGTGGTCCGAGCGGAGCCGCGACGGAGCCACGACGGAGCCGCGACGGAGCCCGTCGGCGGAGCTCCTGGGACAACCGGATCTCCTGGCCCGGAAGGCGATTCGGCTGCCGGCACGCGGTCTGTGCACCCCCGGTGCCGCCTCGGACCTGTAGTCCCACCATGCCGATGGATCCCTTCGGTCGGGCGCCCTGCGTCAGGAGTGAGCGTCCCGGGGCGGCCGGGCTCGCCTGCCGCGCCGCGTTGGCCGCGGCTCACTTCCGCGACGACTCGCGGTGAATGCCCATTTCATTCGCTTTGCAGGGAATCCCCGCGTTGCTTGCGCCGTCAACGGACGTCCGCGCTGGCCGGCTGGCCCCAGGCCAGGCCAGGCCGGGCCTGGTCGGCGGGCTGCGGCGAGCGCTCCGTCAGGTGCCGTCTCGGGCCCGGGATGTCGCTCCGGACCATGAACCTGCGCCCGACCTGCACCCAACAGGCGCCGGACTTGCTCACGAGCGACGCTCCGGAATGTGTTGCCGGGCCGGACGAGTGCCGGCGCGGCCGGATGTGGCCTGGCTCGCACGTCACCGGCGTGCTACGGCCGCAGAACGCCCTCCGTGGGCCGTCCCGGTGTCGGTGGACTTGTCCTTAAGACCAGTGTCTTCTTTGTGTCTGTGCAGGTAGAGGCCCTGTGGGCGGGCGCCCAAGGCAGCCTGCGGACATGTCTGGTGTGAGATCAGTCACCGTTACTGTGCGCATTCCTATATATCAATGGTGTTCAAGTATTAGGGGGTGTCGAAGGTCCCATCGATTACAGTGTGTGATTCGGTGATTCCTGCTGGGAATGTTGCTTCTGTGGGTCCGGTTGACAATGGCCGGAGTGCCTCGCCGGCGTGGTCGGTAGACGGCAGGGTCTTGTTGAAGGGCTTCTGTGTGCGCTCGCTAGAGTTGTCCGACGTCGGACGCTTTACACGTTGAGCGCGGACCGGGCTGAATCATGTGCTCGGTACGCTCTTGCCGCGCGCCGTCCGTCGCGGATCAGCATCGATTGAGCGATTCGCTCACCCCGCACACGAGGCGCCCGCCCCTACGGCGTCGGACGAGAGGACTGGATGCTCCGGAATTGGCCCATCCGCTCGAAGCTGGTGGTGATTCTCATCGTCCCGCTGGCCGCACTGGCCGTGCTGAGCGCGATACAGGTGCGCGGGGACGTCGACAACGTCCGGGCCGCGGACCGCATCGAGGCGCTCGCCAACTCCTCGATCAAAGCGAACGATCTGGTCGACGCCCTTCAGGTCGAGCGCTACGCCACTAACGCCTTCGCCGGTTCAAACTTCAGCGTCGCGCCTCTCAACGAGATCGTCATGGACTCCCGCCAGCCGGTGGACCAGGCTCTCGCCGTGTACCGCGCGGACGAAGAGGGCCTGCCGCAGTCGGCCCGCCAGGAGCTCGGCGGAACACTGTCCGTGATCGGAGAACATCTCGATCAGCTTGCCGAGCACCGCAAGCAGTTCGACGCGCGGCAGACACAGCTCGCGGCGAACGTCGCCTTCTACGACACGGCAGTAAAAGACCTGCTGGTGCTGAACGCACGGGTTGCCTCGGGTAGCACCGACGCCCGCCTGGTGAACGGCTCCACCACCCTGGCCGGAATCTCGCAGGCGAAGGAACAGGCCTCGCAGCAGCGTGGTGCCGTCGCCCAGATGCTGTTCCTCGCCACGCAGGGCATCCCCACGGCGCCCCAGACGATCTGGCAGCTTCAGGCCACCGCCGGTGCGGAGGAGGCCTGGATCGAGCAGTTCCGTACGACGGCCACCGCCGAGCAGCAGGAGTTCTTCAACACAACGGTCGGCCGATCGAAGATCAACGTCGATCAGGTGCAGGACCGGATTGTGGAGGCCCTGACGGCCTCCCAGCCCATCACCATGAGTGCCCGCGACTGGGCGGGCCTGGCCGACGCCAGGATCGGGCAGATGCGCGAGGTCGAGCGCCGGGTCGCCTCCGACCTGGGGGTCACCAGCAGCGGGATCTCGGATGACGCCTCGCGTGGCGTGCTGTTCGGAAGCATCGGCGTCGCCGCCATTCTGGTCGTGTCGATCGTGATCTCGCTGCTCGTCGCCAGCCCGATGATCAGCCAGCTGCGGCGGCTGCGGCGTGGCGCCCTCGACACCGCCACCGAGCGCCTGCCGGCGGTCGTCGACCGGCTGCACCGAGGTGAGCCCGTCGACCTCGCCGCCGAGGCCTTCCCGGTGCCCGCCACCAGCAAGGACGAGATCGGCCAGCTCGCGGATGCCTTCGCGACCGTGCACGAGGTGGCCGTGCGCACCGCCGTCGAGCAGGCCGCGATGCGCAAGAGCATCGGGGACACCTTCCTCAACCTGGCCCGCCGCAGCCAGGCCCTGATCCACCGTCAGCTGAAGATCATTGACGCGCTGGAGCGGAAGGAGACCGACCCCGACGAGCTGGAGGAGCTGTTCCGGCTCGACCACCTGGCGACCCGTATGCGGCGCCACGCGGAGGACCTCATCGTCCTCTCCGGCTCCAAGCCCGCCCGTGGCTGGCGCCGGCCGGTTCCGATCAAGGACGTCGTCCGCGGTGCGGTCGCCGAGGTCGAGGACTACACCCGGGTCAAGGTCCTGCCGATCACCGGTGGCGCGGTCAGCGGCCACGCCGTCGGTGACGTGATCCACCTGTTCGCCGAGCTGATCGAGAACGCGACCTCCTTCTCACCCCCGCACACCCCGGTGCAGGTCTCCGGGCACCCGGTCTCCAACGGGTTCGTCGTCGAGATCGAGGACCGCGGCCTGGGAATGAGCCAGGAGGAGATCGACGCGCTGAACCACCGGCTGGCGAACCCACCGCCGTTCGACCTGTCCACCAGCGAGCGGCTGGGGCTGTTCGTCGTCGGTCGGCTGTCCGAGCGGCACGCCGTCCAGGTACTGCTGCGATCCTCGCCGTACGGCGGCACGATGGCGATCGTCCTGCTGCCCGACACCCTGCTGCGGGCCTCGGACGACAAGGGAGAGGAGACCGGCCCCCGCGAGCTCGCGGCGGTCGGCGCCGGAGCGTCGTCCGCGGGTGCGCAGCCTGGCGGCGCCGCGGCCCTCAACGGCGCCGGCGACCACCCGGAGCTCGCCGGGATGGCCGGGCTCGGCGCCGCCCCGAGCACGAACGGTCGCTGGCACGGTGACATCGCCGGCGGCTCGGCGCAGGGCGACGCCCAGGGCGCGCTGGGAACGGCGCATCCCGCCGGGCCCCGTACCGACGAGACCCTGCTCGACGACCTGCCGGTGTTCGCCACCGCGCGGTCGAGCTGGTTCGTCGCCGACCGGCCCCACGGCGGGCTTCCGGGCGACGAGGACAGGCCTGACGGCCCGCACGGGCCGGGTGACCTGACGAGCCCGATGCCGATGTCCGAGCTGACCGAGCCGGACGAGGAGCCCGGCGCTGAGGACCAGCCTGGCTCGGACGGAGCCGACCAGGGATGGCAGGGGGGCCGTTACGGCCGGGCGGAGCAGGACCAGATCGACGGTCGGTATCGTGCGCCCGGCGCGCCGGGATCCCTGTTCAGCGCGCCGCCCGACACCGGCCAGTTCTCCGGCTTCGGCCCGTCCGGCTACGACGCCACGGGCTACGACGCCACGGGGTACGACGAGGGCGCCTACCGCAACGGCAGCGGCCAGGGCGGTGCCCACGGCAACGGTGACGGCTCGGGACGTTCGAACGGCCGCGGTGCCGGCGGCTACGGCGCGCAGGACTACCTGGCTCCGGACTCCGGCACACCGGGATTCGGCACGGGCGGGGGCTTCGGTGCCGACGCCGGCTTCGGCACCGACGCCGGCTTCGGCACCGACGTCGGGTTCGGCGGCGACCCCGACCGCTTCGGGTCGGCGGACGGCGGTTTCGGGACCAGCTCCCGCTTCGGTACCGAGAACGGTGCCGGCTCCAGTGGGCTGCCCGGGACCGGCGACGGCTTCGGTGGCGCGGGCTTCGGCCAGCGCTACCCGGCCGACCCCCGGGACGGCGGGCCCGGGCAGCCGCCGCCCGCGGGCGAGCTGCCGTCACGCCGGCGGGGAGGGCGTACCGGCGGCGAGGGGGCCGGCCCCGTCCGGCCCCGAGACCGGTTCGGCGCCGACCCGCTCGGCAGCGACCCGCTGGGTGTCGACCCGCTCGGCGGCGACGACTCGCCCGCGGGATACCGGGAGCCCCGAGCCGACCGTGGCTCCGGCTACGCCGGCCGCCCGGCGCGCGAGGGTGGCGCCCGCCCCGGGGACAACGGTGGCTACACCGGGTACTCCCGCCCGGGCTACGGCGACAGCGCGCCCCAGGAGGGTGGTGGCTTCGGTGACGGCGCCTACCGCCAGTCACCGCGGACATCCCGCGGCACCGGCGGGGGAGCGGGCTTCCCCGGCCGCTCGGCGCCCGAGCCGGACTCCGAGCACGGCCAGGCGGGTATCCCGCCGCAGGCCGGGGATCCGCACAGCGAGCTGGACGAGCTCGGCCTGCCGAAGCGGCGGCGGCGCGCGAACCTGGCGCCCCAGCTGCGCCGGGAGAACGCCGACTCGAACCGTTCGGCGATGACCGCGGGCCCTCGTTCACCCGAGGAGATCCGCAGCATGATGTCGTCCTTCCAGGCCAACTTCGGCCGTGGGCTCGAGGACGGAACGGTGTCCAATGACGGAGATGATGTGGGGAAGGTAACCTGATGCGTCCGCTGGGGCCGTCCGAGAACATGAACTGGTTGCTCAACAACCTGGTCAAGAAGGTCCCCGAGGTCACTTATGTGATCGTGCTTTCCTCGGACGGTCTGCTGCTCGCGACCTCGCGGGGTATGGACCGGGCCACCGCGGACCAGTTGGCCGCGGTCGCCTCCGGATTCAACAGCCTCGCCCGGGGCGCCGGCCGTTTCTTCGGCGGCGGGAACGTGCGGCAGACGATCGTCGAGATGGAAGCGGGATTTCTGTTTGTCACTGCGGTGGGCGACGGGTCCTGCCTGGCGATTCTCAGCAGCCCGGGCGCCGATATCGGGCTGATCGCCTACGAGATGGCGCTGCTGGTGACGAGGGTGGGTGAGTTTCTGACGCCGGAGCTTCGCGCCGAGATCCAGTCGGCGCTGCCGATCTAGGACCTGTCCGCATGCATGCGGGGCGGCACGCCACGACCCGCCCGGGCCTCCATCCCACGGGGGCCCGGGCCCGTGTCGCGCCGACCGCCGGCACATGACCGATCCAAGGGAGGACCGCGTTGTCAGGGGATGAGGAATGGTTCGACGACGATGCCGGGCCGGTGGTGCGGCCCTACGCCGTCACGGGGGGGCGTACTCGTCCCAGCAACCGGGCTCTCGATCTGGTGGCCTTGGTGACCACCTCACCGCAGGGCCGCGCACTGGCCAACACGCTGGAACCGGAGCAGCGCGCCATCGCCGTGCTCTGCCACCGGCTCCAGTCGGTCGTCGAGATCTCCGCCCGGCTTAACCTCCCGGTCGGAGTCGCGCGCGTACTCGTCGGCGACATGCTCGATGCCGGGCTGGTGAGTGTGCACCGGCCCGAACAACCATCGGACCGCCCCAGCGTGGCGATTATCGAGAAGGTGCTCAGTGGACTCCAGGCTCTCTAGGGCCCGAGCGGCCGAAACACCAGCGCCGCATCCGGTCAAAATCATCGTGGCCGGAGGTTTCGGAGTAGGAAAGACGACGTTCGTCGGCGCCGTGAGTGAGATTCCGCCGCTCACCACCGAGGCGGCGATGACGTCCGCGAGCATCGGGGTCGACGACACCAGTGCCGTGAGCTCGAAGACGACGACCACGGTGGCCATGGACTTCGGCCGCATCACCCTGGTCGACAGTGTCATTCTGTACCTGTTCGGGACGCCTGGCCAGGACCGTTTCTGGTTCATGTGGGACGAGCTGGTCCTCGGCGCGATCGGCGCCGTCGTGCTGGTCGACACCCGGCGCCTCGCCGACTCGTTCCCGGCGATCGACTACTTCGAGGAACGCGACATCCCGTTCCTCATCGCGCTGAACCACTTCGACGGCGCCCGCCAGTACCGCAGTGAGGACATCCGGGCCGCCCTGGACCTGGACCCGCGCCGTCCGATGGTGCTCTGTGACGCCCGCCAGCGGGAGTCCGTCCGTCAGTCGCTCATCGCTCTCGTACGGCATGCGCTGGAGGTGGTGTCGGCGGAAAGCCAGCGCCCGGGGCTGCCGACCGGCTCCCGGTGAGCGTCACCGCGCGTGCCGCCGCGGCGCCCGCGGATCCCTCGATCCGAACCGGGAAAGGGACCTTGCTCGAGTTCCTCGGACTTGACGACGTCACGCTTGCCGCCTACCGGCTGTGGCTGCGACATCCTGAGATGGATGTCGACAGAGTAGCCACCGCGGTCGGCCAGGCGGCCGGGACGGTCCGCCGATCACGGGATCGGCTCGTCGAGCTGTCACTGCTGCTGCCGTCGACCGAACGCCCCGGCCACCTGGTGGCCGTCCATCCGGAAGCCGGTCTCGAACACCTGCTCCAGGCCCAGCACGAGGCGCTGATCCGCCGTCACGAGCGGCTGGTCCGGGCGCGCGCGCAGGTCAACACCTTCGTCTCGGAGTACCTGGACAACCGGCCCGGCGGGGACGGCGCGGAGGTCGAGCACATCGACAGCGCCGACCAGGCCCGGGTGGAGCTGCTCACCCTCCTCGGCCGGGCGGAGAAGGAGGTGCTGGCCCTGCACACCCACCAGGGCCTGCCCCCGTCGCTGACCGCCGAGGTCCTGCCGGTCGAACTGCGCGCGCTGCGGCGCGGCGTGTCGATGCGCAGTGTCCTGCCCCGCACGGTCAGTACGGACGAGACCGGTGGTGGCTACGTCCGGACGGTGGCGTCGCACGGCCTGGAGGCTCGCCTCGCCGACGATCCCCGCATCGACGCCATGACGGTCGACGGCCGGATCGGCCTCGTCCAGTTCGCCTCCCTCGGCGCGGACCCGCTTGCGCTGGTCGTGCGCTCGCCTGCCCTGGCGAGCCTGGTGACCCAGCTGTTCGAGCAGGTCTGGGAGACCGCCGAGCCGCTGGTCGTGAACGGCGCCGACCCGGCCGACGGGGCCGATGACCGGCCCAACGACACCGAGCGCCTGCTGCTGCGGTTACTGAGCCTGGGCGTCAAGGACGAGGCGGCCGCGCGGCACCTGGGGGTGTCCGTGCGCACGGTCCGGCGCATGGTCGCGGACCTGATGATGCGCCTCGACGCGCGCAGCCGTTTTCAGGCCGGTACGGTCGCGGCCCGGCGAGGATGGTTGTAGCCATGTTGTGGTGACCTGGTTCCCACGTTGGCAGTAGATGGTCAGGGCAACTTCCTGCCAGCGGGTTTGGCGGACAGAAGTCTCGAAGCGACGCATGATTCCGATGAGCGACCGGAATTGTGCAGACCTGGCACGTACCACCACAGCAGGAACATGTCAGGGGGCGCCGCCGACCGGCGGACGCGCGAGACCGGCCACGCGCGTGTCCGTGCCGAACGCGGCCGACGCCGGCTTCCGGGATCCTCGGGTCGGCCGGCGGCGGGCGACATGTCTGCGAGCGCTCGGCGCAGCCTGTTCAACCTGACTCCGAAAGAGGAGATCGAGTGCCGACGGAATCCGCCTCGGTTCCGAACCAGAGCACGCCCACCCAGCGGACGCTGATCGTCGCCCGTATGAATCCCGAGGACGCCGGTGCGGTCGCCGATGTCTTTGCGGAGTCGGATGCCGGTGAGCTACCCCATCTGGTCGGGGTCGCCCGGCGTGACCTGTTCGAGTTTCACGGCCTGTACTTCCATCTCATCGAGAGCCGGGCGGATATCAGAGGGACACTGCCGCCGGTGCGGGACCATCCGCTCTTCCTCGATGTGAACAGCAAGCTGGAGAAGTACATCGCCGCCTACGACCCGCAGACCTGGCGCGGCCCGCGGGACGCGATGGCGCGCAGCTTCTACACCTGGCTCGCGGACTAGGCGCCCGTCGGGGCCCGCCGTGCCGGACCAACCGTGCGCACCGCACCGGGCGTGGACGCCGGCCCCCGCCGGGTGGCCGCGACCCTCGGCCCCTGGCCGGCGGCCGGCGGCCACCCGCCGCGGAAGCCGCCTGACCCGCCCGGCCCGCGCAGGGCCCGCGACCGTGGGTGAACGCGCCGTACGAGTCCGCCAGCGCCCGGTCTCCCGCATGCCCCCGCCGCCGAGGCGCCTGACGGCCCACCGTCCGGCCCAGATCCGCCCGTGCCGCAGCGACGCGCGCCCGGGCGGCCCCGGACGGGCCTGCCGCCGGGTGGCGTCGGCACCCTGGCTGCCCCGTCTCCCTGTCAGAACTGGTACCCCCGGATCCCGCCTTCCCGGTCGACGTCGCCCGGTTGTGCGGTGGCACGGCGGCATGACGGCCCGCCCCGTGGGGGTCTGTTCGTGCCGTCATGCGACTGCGCCGACGGGCAGTCACGTCGTCGCGCGACCGAACCGCGGGGCCACCCCGTCGGCCGTCGACGCGCTCCAGAGCTTCGAGCGGGTCCCGACCGGGTCCCGAGAGGCCGCTCGGCCAGTGCCGCGGGCCGGGCGGCCGGATGCATGGCACCGCCGCCTGAGTTTCATGTCACAACCGTGCCCTGTGAACGCGGACAATGTGGAAGGAATACGGCACATGTCAATGCAGTGGACCGCTGACGAGCTTCTGGGTTTCCTGGTCGAGCAGGCCGGTCTCCCGCCGGAGGACCTGCCCGCCGACCTCGACGTGACGTTCACCGACATCGGCCTCGACTCGCTCGCCTATCTGCAGCTCCAGGCCGAGGTGCAGGCGCGTTTCGACGTCGAGCTGCCGAATGAGGCGCCGGAGGGATACACGCTCGCCGACATCCTGGGGGCCGTGAACAACGCCCTTCTGGAGCCCGAGCCCGCCTGAGTCGCGCCGATGGCACCAGAACACCGGCCGCCCGTTGTGGCCGGGCTGGGTGCCGCGCGCACCGGGTGTCGTCGCGAACCCCCCTTCACGCTGCCAGCAGACCGGAGAAAGACGTGAGCGGACACACCGACAACTCGATTTTCATCAATGCCGACATCGATCTCGTCTGGTCGATGACGAACGACCTGGAGTCGTGGCCCGAGCTGTTCACCGAGTACGCCTCGGTGGAGATTCTCGAGAAGACCGACACCACGTTCAGGTTCCGGCTCACGATGCACCCCGACGAGTCGGGGACGGCGTGGAGCTGGGTTTCCGAGCGGGTTCTCGACCCGGTGAACCACAAGGTTCGTGCCTACCGGGTGGAAACCGGCCCGTTCGAGTACATGCACATCGAGTGGACGTACGTGCCGGAGGGCACCGGGACCCGGATGCGGTGGGTCCAGGACTTCCAGATGCGGCCGTCGGCGCCGGCGAACGACGAGCAGATGACCAACCGCATCAACACCAACACCCCCCGTGAGATGGCCTCCATCCGCGACAAGATCGAGCGGGCCGCCGGCGCGTCCGCGCAGGCAGCGAGCCAGATCCCCGAACAGGTCTGAGGAGTCAACCCGGTGAGCACCGCAACCACGTCCGCATCCCTGACAGTCCCCAAGGTCGTGTCGATCCACGACGTTCCCGCCAACCGGCGGCGCGGCGGCGACATCCGCACGCTGCTCTCGCCGGCGACGGTCGGCGCCAAGTCCGGCTTCCTGGGAACGCTCACCCTCCAGCCCGAGGAGGTGGTGACCGAGCACTGGCACCCCTACTCGGAGGAGTTCCTCTACTGCGTCTCCGGGTCGGTGACGGCCCGTCTGGACGGTGAGCACACCGCCCTGTCGGCCGAGCACGGCCTGCTGATCCCGATCGGCATGCGGCACCGGATCGTGAACACCGGTGACGAGGTGGCCTTCCTCGTGTTCCACCTCAGCCCGCTTGCGCCGCGGCCGGACCTGGGCCACGTCGACACCGAACCGCTGCCCGAGCAGCAGCCGTGAGCGAAGCGATCAGGCGGTCGCGGCCGGACGGCGCCCTCGGGCCGGCGTCCAGGGGCGGGGGTCCGCGCCGCACCGTGGTGACCGGGATCGGCGTCGTCGCGCCCGGTGGCTCGAGCCGTAAGGAGTTCTGGACACTGCTGACCGACGGCCGCACCGCCACCCGGCGGCTGTCCTTCTTCGACCCCGCCCCGTTCCGCTCGCAGATCGCCGCCGAGTGCGACTTCGACCCACTCGCCGCCGGTCTCACCCGCCAGGAGATCGCGCGCAACGACCGGTTCGTGCAGTTCGCGCTGGCCGCGGCGATCGAGGCGGTCGCCGACAGCGGCCTCGACCTCGGCTTCGCCGCCGGCGAGGGCGTGGTCAGCGGTGAGCGCGAGCCGGGTGACGGCCCGGTGGTCGGGGTCAGCATGGGCAGCGCGGTCGGGGCGACCAGCCGGCTGGAGAACGAGTACGTCGTCGTCAGTGACAGCGGCAAGCTGTGGGAGGTCGACCCGCGCTACGCGAGCTCGTTCCTCTACCACGCACTGGTGCCGAGCTGCCTGGCGACGGAGATCGCCTGCCGCTTCGGCGCGCACGGGCCGTCCTTCGTCGTCTCCACCGGCTGTACGTCCGGTATCGACGCCGTCGGCTACGGGCACCAGCTCATCGTCGACGGTGAGGCGGACATCGTGATCGCCGGGGCGTCGGACGCCCCGTTGTCCCCGATCTCGATCGCCTGCTTCGACGCGATCCGGGCCACCTCGGCGCGCAACGACGACGCCGAGCACGCCTCCCGCCCGTTCGACGCCAGCCGGGACGGCTTCGTGATGGGTGAGGGCAGCGCCGTCCTCATCCTGGAGGAGCTGGAGAGCGCCCGCGCGCGCGGCGCCCACATCTACTGTGAGGTCGGCGGTTACGCCTCCCGGTCGAACGCCTTCCACATGACCGGCCTGCGCCCCGACGGCGCGGAGATGGCCGAGTCGATCCGGATCGCCCTCGGCCAGGCCCGCCTCGACCCGACCGCGGTGGACTACGTCAACGCCCACGGCTCGGGCACCAAGCAGAACGACCGGCACGAGACCGCCGCGTTCAAGCGGTCCCTGGGGGCGCACGCCTACCAGGTGCCGGTCAGCTCGATCAAATCCATGGTCGGCCACTCACTGGGCGCCATCGGATCGATCGAGCTCGCCGCCTGCGCGCTGGCGATCGAGCACAACGTCGTGCCGCCCACCGCGAACTGGACGACCCGCGACCCCGAGTGCGACCTCGACTACGTCCCGAACATCGCCCGTGACCACCAGGTCGACGTCGCGCTGTCGGTCGGCAGCGGGTTCGGCGGGTTCCAGTCGGCGATCGTGCTGGCCGCGGCGGAGACACCGTGACCGTTCTCGACACCGCCGCGGGCCCGACGGCCACCGCCGGCGAGGAGGTTGCCGGCGGGCGTGCCGGCGCGCGGGTGCGGCCGGTCATCACCGGGCTCGGCGTCATCACACCGAGCGGTATCGGCGTCGAGGAACACTGGACGTCGACGCTGCGCGGCGAGCTGCGGGTGGCACCGATCACCCGCTTCGACGCCGGGCGCTACGACATCCACCTCGCGGGCGAGATCCCCGGGTTCGTCGCCGAGGACTTCGTCGACCATCGCTACATCGTCCAGACGGACCGGTGGACCTGGCTCGGCATGGCCGCGTCCCGGCTGGCGATGGCCGACGCCGCCTACGACCCGGCCGAGCGCGACCCCTTCGAGACGTCCGTCGTGTTCGGCGCCGGGTCCGGAGGCAACGACTTCGGCCAGCGGGAGCTGTCCCGGCTGTGGACCCGTGGGCGCACCGCCGTCAGCGTCTACCAGTCGATCGCCTGGTTCTACGCGGCGACGACCGGCCAGACCTCGATCCGGCACGGGCTCAAGGGACCGTCCGGTGTGCTGGTCAGCGACGGCGCCGGCGGCCTGGACAGCCTGGCCCAGGCGCGGCGCACGATCCGGCGCGGCACCCCGACCGTGCTCGCCGGCGGCGCCGAGTGCGGGCTGACGCCCTACGCGCTGACCTGCCATCTCAGCAGCGGACGGGTCAGCACCGCGGCCGACCCGACGGCCGGCTACAAGCCGTTCGACACCCGCGCCAACGGCTACCTGCCAGGCGAGGGCGGTGCGACGCTCCTCGTCGAGGACCCGACCAGCGCCGCCCGCCGCGGCGCCAGGGTCTACGGCGAGATCGCCGGCTACGCCGCCACCCACGACGGCACGCACCACGAGGAAGCCCCCGGGGACGCCCGCTGGCTGGCCACGGCGATGCGGCGCGCGCTCGCCGACGCCGGCCTGCGGCCCGCCGACGTCGACGTCGTGTTCGCCGACGGCGCCGGCTCCGCGGATCTCGACGCGCTCGAGGCGCAGGCCATCCGCGAGGTGTTCGGCGCCGGTGCCGTGCCGGTCACCGCCCCGCAGGGGCTGATCGGACGCCTCTGCGCCGGCGGTTCGGCGGTGGCCGCGGCGACCGCGCTGCTGTCCATCCGGGACGGGGTGATTCCCGCCGTCGGCAACCTCGACGACCCGGATCCCGCCCACGGGCTGGACCTCGTGCGGGTCCCGCGGGAGGGCCGGGTCAGGGTCGCGCTGGTCAACGCACGTGGCCACGGCGGCTTCAACAGCTCGCTCGTGCTGCGGTCCGTCGACACCGACTGACCACACGGGCGCGCCCACCCCACAGATCGTCACATCTTCGTAAGAGGTAGAGAGGAACACTGATGTTTTCAGACCTGGCCGGCAAGCGTGCCCTGGTCACCGGTGGCACGCGCGGTATCGGCCGGTCCGTCGTCCTGGGGCTCGCCCAGGCCGGCGCCACCGTCGTCGTCGGTCACCAGCGGGAGACCGAGGAGGCGGAGAGCCTGCGCCTCGAGCTCAAGGCCACCGGCAACGACCACCTGCTGGTGCAGGCCGACGTCGCCGACCCCGCGCAGATCACCAAGCTGATCGCGGCGACCAAGGCCCATCTCGGCGGCCTCGACATCGTCGTCAACAGCGTCGGGACGATCAGCCACATCCCGTACGCGCAGCTGCCGCTCGAGGCGTGGACGCAGGTCCTGACCACCAACCTCACCGCCACCCACCTGGTCACCCAGGGCGCGCTGGAGCTGCTCGGCGACTCCGGCACCGTGGTCAACATCGGCTCCGGAGCCGGGCTCGTCGGCGTGCCGCTGCGCGCCCACTACACCGCGGCGAAGACCGGCCTCATCGGCCTCACCCGCTCGCTGTCCAAGGAGCTGGGTGTCAAGGGCATCCGGGTCAACCTGGTCTCGCCGGGCGTGATCGAGACCGACCAGGCCGCCGGCATGCCCGAGGCCGCCCGCGCGGCCTACACCAACCGCATCCCGCTCGGCCGGCTCGGCGAGGCCCACGAGGTCGCCGCCGTCGTCCTGTTCCTCGCCAGCGACGTCTCCAGCTACGTCAACGGCGCCACCTTCACGGTCGACGGAGGCATCTGATGGGTCACCCGCAGCCGTTCCGCATCATCCTGACGATGCACATCCACCCCGGCCGGGAGCAGGAGTTCGAGCAGACCTGGCTCCGGATCGGGGACGGGGTCACCAACCACCCGGCCAACCTCGGCCAGTGGCTGATCCGCTCCGAGGACGAGACGAGCACCTACGTCATCATCAGTGACTGGGTGGACGAGGCGCAGTTCCGGGAGTTCGAGCAGAGCCCGGGCCACCTGGAGCACCGCAAGATCCTGCACCCGCTGCGCGCCAGCGGCTCGATGGTGACCGGCACGGTGCTTGCGCACCTCCCCGGCGCGGCGGCCACATGACCGGCGGCCGGGTCCGGGTGATGCTCTGGGCGGTCGAACCGCCCGATGACTCCGGCGCGGTGGAACGGGCGTACCACGAGATCAGCTCCACGCTCGTCGGCACACCTGGCCTCCTCGGCAACCGCCTGCTGCGTTCGGCGGGGGAGCCCACCCGGTTCGCGGTGGTCAGCGAGTGGAGCAGCATGGCCGAGTTCACGGCGTGGGAGTCCGGCGCCGAGCACAAGCCGGCGACCTCCCCGCTGCGGCCGTTGCAGGACCCGGCGATGCGGGCGGCCATCTACACCGAGGTCGCCGCCTACGGCCCGGACGGCCCCGTCACCGGGCCGGACGCATCCTGAACCACCTGACGGACTGATCGCACCCGCGGGGGACCCTGACACCCGCGCGGAGCACACCTGGCCCGGTGGGGCGGCAGGGGAGACCTCCCGCCGCCCCGCCGGGCCAGTGCCGTGTGTGCTGTCCGTCCTCATCCTCGTCGCCGCGCCCGCGCGCCGGGAGGCCTGAGCGGAGACCCGCCGCCGAGCACCGAGGGCGATCGGCACCTTTCGCCGGGCGGGTGAGAAAGGGCCGGGCCTGCCCGACCGCCCAGCCGCTCAGCCGCTCAGCCGGCGGCCTCGCGCTGCTGCGCGAGGTAGAACCGTGCGGCCGCGCGGACGGCCTCCGGCGTCGGGGAGGGCTCCCAACCGAGTTCCCGGGTGGCCTTGCCGTGGTCGAGCGGCGGCATGAGATGCATCAGACGGACGCTGACGCTGGTCATCACCACATCGCGGCGCAGCACCCGCCCGGCCACGTCACCGAGGCGACCGACCGCCTTCATCACGGTGAGCGGAATCCCGAACCGCGGCGGCTTCGCGCCGCCGGCCTCGGCCGCGGTCATGACCAGTTCCTTCCAGGTCATGTACCGCTCGCTGATGATGTACCGCTCGCCGACGCGTCCCTTCTCCGCCGCCAGCAGAAAGGCCGTGGCGGCGTCGGCGACGCCGACCACCTCCATCGCCGCGTTGCCGAAGTAGGCCGGCAGCCTGCCCTTCGCGGCCTCGGACACCAGGCGGCCGTGCGGCGAGCCGTGGTCGGGTGCCCCGTAGGTCGTCGACACACACAAAGCGATTCCCGGCAGCCCACGCTCACGGCAGTAGTGGAGAACGAGATCCTCGGCGGCGACACGCGCCTGGATGTAGGGCCCGCCCAGGTGCTGCCAGGTGTGCGGAAGATCCTCGTCGGCCGGGCGGCCGTCCGCCGAGATGCCGATCGTGCCCACGGTGCTGCAGAACACGAAGCGCCGCACCCGCATCTCGAGCGCCGCGTCCAGCGCGTGCCGCAGGCCCTCGACGTTCGTCGCGAACAGCGGGGCCGGGTCGCGCAGCCACGCCCGGGTGTCGACGATGCAGTAGAACACCGTGTCGACCCCGCGCATCGCCTCGCGCATCGCCGCGTCGTCGACGAGGTCGCCGTGGAAACGCCGCACCGGTAAGTCGTCGAAGGCCCGCGTCGAACTGGTCTGGCGGACCCACACCCGGACGTCGTCGCCGCGCTCCACCAGCTGCCGCGTGACATGCGAGCCCAGATAGCCGCTCGCTCCCATCACCAGGTGTGTGTCGACCATGACCTGACCACCTTCCGGATCGCGCAGGTCCGGCTACCGCGTCGGCACGTCCCCGCCCCGCCACGGTCGTGGCGAGGCCGTGGCGGGCGCGGCAGGGACGTCTTCGGTTGGAGTCAGATCCTCCCTGATCACGAGGCCGTCAGCGCTGGGGGCCTGACACCTCCAGCCAGGAGTGCCGATCCGAGCCGCGCCACGGTGCGAGCCGCGCCACGACGGTGGACGTCCGCTGTCAGTCGAAGGTCGTCGCGTTGACGGTCTCCGGGTCGGGACCACTGCGGGTGCCGGTGTCGAGTGCGTCCCTGGCGGCGGGAACCACGTCCGTTCGGTCGAGGAGGTCGGCCCGGTGGTGGGGACCGAGGGGTGACGAAGATGTCGGCGCGGTCGACGTCCGAGCGCAGCATGTCGCCGGGCGGTCCGTGGGGTCCTGCCCCGCGGAGAGAGGAAGTACCCGGAGCCGACGGGGCGCGTGGACGGTCCCGGCCGGCACCGGCGGCCGGGACGAACGGCCCCGAAGGTGGGGCACCTGGCTGGGGCCTACCTGCCCCGACCGGGCGTGCGGCGTGGCTGGGATGCACGCGCCCCGTGATCGGGCCTACCGTCCGGGGCGATCACGTACCTGTTCGGGGGGTGGACGCCACACACGGAGGGCCCCATGACACGACATGCCCGCCGCCGGACGGCCCGGAGGGCAGCTCTCGGTGCGGCCGCTCTCACGCTGGCGGCGCCGCTGCTTGCCACCTCCGCGGCGTCAGCCGCCACCACCGCGCCGGCCGTGGACGCTGCGCCGGCCGTCGGCGCGGGGCCCGAGCCGGAGCAGCGAGCGTCGTCCGGACTGCCCGGCACCCCTGTCGCACCCATCAACCCCGTCGATCTCGGTCCTCGCGGGTATCAGGCGGTCGCCGTCAACGACCGGGCCGACGTCCTTCTCGCGCCCGACTGGACCACCGGGTCCGAGCCGTTGAGCTGGGTCTCGCTCGCCTCGGGCCGGCACGCGCCGCCGACGCCGCTGCCGCCTCCGCCGGCCTGGGAGAACGGCCCGGACCTGAACTTGCGGCTCGTCTTCACGGCTTTCCTGAACAACAGCGGGCAGATCGCCGTCAACGAGTACGCGCCCCAGGCGAACCTGTGGCGCCCGCTCATCCTGCACCGCGGCCGCTGGGTGGTCCCGACGACCCGTTACCAGCCCATGTATGTCGTGGACCTGAACGATCGCGGCGAGGCGCTGATCGTCACCTGGTCCGCGGGAACGAGCGCGGTCGAACTCTGGCGGGACGGACAGTCGACGCTCGTCCACGAGTACGCGACTGTCGGCTCGCCGCCGTACTCCTCTCCCGCGCTGGCGGTGAACAACCTCGGCGAGGTCGCGGGGACGAAGCTGGTGAGCGGACCGGACGGGGTGCGCTCCCAGGCGTTCCGGTGGGCCCGTGGGCAGACGACCGATCTCCCCACGCCCGCGGGCGGCGAGAGCGCGGCGACCGGCATCAACGACCGCGGGCAGATCGCCGGTACCGTCACCGCCGCGGACGGCTCCGACCACGCCGTCCGGTGGGACGGTTCTCGGCTCACCGACCTCGGCACCCTCGGCGGGCGCCACAGCCAGGCCGCCCTCGGTCGTGGCACGCAGGGCCGCTCGATCAACGATGCCGGCCAGGTCGTCGGCGTCAGCCAGACCGCGGACGGCGCCCACCGGCCGTTCCTGTGGTCGGGCGGGCGCATGCGCGACATCGGGACGCCGGAGTGGGACTACCGGCCCGGCGGAACCCTCGGCGTCGACGACATCGGCGGCGTGGTCGGCACCGCCTCCATGCCGGACGGGGCTGTCACCTGGCTGTGGCGAGCCGGGCGCACCCACGAGCTGCTGCCCGGCCCCGAGGCCAACGGTGTGATCCTCGCCGACTTCAGCGGACGGGGACTCGTCGTCGGCTTCGGATCCGGGCCCGACGGTCTGCGCGCCCTCGCCTGGCGTGTCACTTCACCTTGAGTCGTTCGACACTGTCCGCACCCCAGCGTCCGTCCGGGCATCGGGCCGCGATCGCGTGATCCTCTGACGCCCAGAGGCTGTCAGTCATGAGCGATCTGCAGAGACAGCTCTATGCGCCTTCGCAAGGTGCCAGCGCCGCTCAGTAGGTGTATGCGCCCCCGGGAAGGCCGCCGTGGCTGGAGAACCCCCCATCGACGGTCAACACACTCCCGGTGATGTAGGAAGAATCGGGTGAAATTAGGAAGGAAACGGCGCTGGCGACCTCGTCGACGGTTCCCACGCGGGCCATTGGAATTCGCGCGGAAAGGTCTCGGAGCACCACTTCCGAGTAGGTCGGCTC
Organism: Parafrankia sp. FMc2; assembly: GCF_041008525.1. Taxonomy (NCBI): domain Bacteria; kingdom Bacillati; phylum Actinomycetota; class Actinomycetes; order Frankiales; family Frankiaceae; genus Parafrankia; species Parafrankia sp. FMc2. The sequence continues at coordinate 22,880 of NZ_JBFLUG010000116.1, forward strand.
GCTCATCGGTGTGCGTATCGCGCCAGGGCGGACACAATTTACTCTGATGCCATGAGGAGCCCACTCGCTGGCCATGGTACGGGACGCGGCCTCAAGTGCACCCTTGGCCGCTGTGTACGAGACCGCGCTGGGTTCCGAAAGGCCTGCGTGGATGCTTGAGATGTTCACGATGCTCCCCCGTCGCTGGCGTGAGACCAGATGCCGGGCGAAAGTGACTGAAAGCATGGCCGCGGCTTCGAAGTTGACCGACATCACTAACCTGTAACTGGTCAGGTACCGCTTTGATGTTGGGTTAGCTGGTTGCGGGCATCCACGGGCGTCCCTCGGCGAGTTGGACGAGGGCGGGAAACAGAGGCATGCCGTGTTTGGTGGCGGTGGACAGATAGCTGCGGATCGCGCAGAACTGGCGGGCGCCGGTGAGGGTGCGTAGGCACCCGGATACTTTCTGCCGCAGTTTGATCATGCGGATGTCGCGGTCAGGTAGCCCCGGCGCATTGCTGCGCCGGGGCCCCTTCGGAACCGTGCGTGCCACTTTCGCGGCACACGGCTCGAGCAAGCCCCGATGGGCGTTTCGAGCTCTGGTCTGGCTGTGTCGTCCGGCGTCGGGTCTGGTACCACTTCTGCCGGCAGTGCTCGTGGGTGAGGCGTGGCTGTCGGTCGCGCGCGCTGGGGCCGGCGGTCGTGGTGATGGTGACCGTTCGGCGGACGTCTGCTGCCCACTGTTCCCATTCTTCCGGGCTGCGCGGTGGGTGTTCGACGTCAGGGACCAACAGGCCCTGACAGATCGGGCAGCGGCCATTCTGCTTGTTGAGCAGGCTGGTGCGGCGCCATCCGATCGGCGGCGTGCCGTCACCGTTCCTGTGTTTCCGGCGGCGGCGTTGGGCCCAGTACCCGGCC
>NZ_JBFLUG010000117.1:0-23673 GCF_041008525.1 Parafrankia sp. FMc2
GAACTGCGCGGCCAGCACCCCCAACCCGACCCGGTCCACCAACCGGTCCCCGGCCTTCTCCTTGACCTGACCACGCCTCGGCACAGCCAGAACCTACACGATCAGACCTTAAGTTCCTGGTATTGGGATTCGGCGAGGTCCGCGCCGAGTTGGGTCTGCTTGACCAGCAGTCGTTACGCAGCTATCTCCACGACCGGTTCGCCACCCTGGCGCCTGACGTCGGCATGGTGGAGGACAGGCGCAAGGTGCTGCGTGCGACAGCGAGCGGTGACGCGCTGACCGCCGAACAGAAGCTGCTCGAACGGCTGCGCAAGTGGTTGCGCTCGGGTCAGCTGGTAGAGGTGCTGAGCGGCGAGCTGCGGGTGGAGCTGGCGCGGGCCGCGCCCCTCGGCTACGGCGCGGTGCGTGCCTACGGCGCATCGGAGTCGGTCACGAAGGCGCTGGCGGAGCTGCGGTTTCCGTCGAACGCCGACGACCTCGCCTACGCGGTGCTTGTCGCGAGCCGCTTCGGCGTGGGTGCCGGTCCGTCGTGGCGGACGGCGGTGGAGCAGGCGCTCGCCGCCCGTAATCCGCGAGCCGCTCTGGCGCTGATCGAGGCCCAGCCCCAGCTGCAACCCGCTGATGAGCAACAACGCGACCGGTTGCGTACGCAGATCAAGGACATCGACACCCGCCTGGCCAGAGCCCGGTCGTTGGAGGCTCACGACCCCGAGGCCGCACTCAGCGAGTATCAGCAGATCGCCTCGTACAGCGACGAGCAGGAGTTCGAGGAGGCGCTACAGCGGTGCCGACCCGCTGCCCCCTCCGGAGCCCGGGCGGCGTCGGTGGCCGGGCTGGGCCGGATCGTCGTTGTCTGGTCGCCAAGCGAGGCCCGGGTCGGCGACATCACCTATCGCGTGCTGCGCGGGATCGGCGAGGCGCCGAGCCTCGCCGCCGGCATCCCGATCGGCGCCGACGCGGCGGACAACGAGCTGGCGGATCCCGACCCGCCCGCCGGCGTGCCCTTGTTCTACTCGGTGTTCACCGTGCGCAACGGGCGTCCGTCCGACGCGGCCGCGACGACCGCGACGGCGGTCGTCATCACCCCGGATGTCACCGATCTCGTCCTGCGGGGCGGGGAGAAGGCGGTGGAGGGCACCTGGCGGCTGCCGGCAGGCGCTGTCAGCGTCCGGGTCGTCCGGAGCACCGACGGAGGACGTCCCGTGCAGGTGGCCAGCGGCCCGACCGGGTTTCGGGACGACGGCCTGGAACCGGAGGTCACCTACCTGTACCGGGTGCAGGCCGAGTACCGGACTCCCGCCGGCACGACGCTCCTGAGCGACGGGGTCGAAGCCGCCGGCGGCACCCGGGCCCGACCGCGGCCGGTGCGCGACTTCGTCGCCGGGCTGGAAGGTTCGCAGCTGACCGTGACCTGGCTGCCGCCGGCGCGCGGCAGCGTGGAAGTGCGGCTCTTCGACCACAGGCCCGAGCTACGTGAGGGGGACATCCTCAGCGCGGTGTCGGTCCAGAGCACCGGATCGGGCCTGACCCTCGAGGGCCCTCCCGGCGACGGGGAGCTGCGGGCGTCGTTGCGCTCGGACGGGCGGCAGCACTGGCTGGTGCCCTTCACCGTGCTGGACGATCTGGCGGCTGCCGGCGCTCCGCAGCGACTCGACGCCCGGCTGCCACCCGTGCGCGGGCTTGCCGCGAAGCGGATCGGTGGCGATGTCGTCCGGCTGACCTGGCACTGGCCGGGCCAGGCACCCGAGGTCCTTGTCGGCTGGAAGCTCGGCGGGGCGCCGGGCGGCCCGCATGACGACGCGGCGACGTTCCGGCGTTTCACGAAGTCGTCCTACTCGCAGGATGGCGCCGACGTGTCGCTGCCCTTCGGTGAGCACACGTTTCTCGTGTGCGCGACCGCCTACCTCGGCGGACGCCAGGTGTACGGCCCCCCGACGGTGGTGCGGGAGGGCGTGCGGCAACGGGCCCGCTACGACGTCAGACGGGTCGGCGCCCGGTTCGTCGGTCGCTGGTTCTTCGGCCGCCGCCGCCCGCTCTGTCTGGTGGTGGAATCGCTCGACGGTACGGCGCCACCTGCCGTGCAGCTCGTAGGCCGGGCGACGCGGGCACCCCTCGACCCGGCAGACGGCGAACGGATCGTGACGACGCAGCCGGCCGAGGAGGGCGACTCCCTCGTGACGACCGAGTTCGATCTGGCGCGGTTCCGCGGTGCTCGGCGGCCGCTGATCCTGCGGGCTTTCCCGGCGGACGGCTCGCTGGGATCCGTCGAGCTTGTACCGGCGAACCCGCTCAATCTTGAGATTCGATGACGACGGTGCTGTCCGTCGACGGGAGAAGCGATGGCACGTTCCCTGAGCTGCCCGTTCTGCTGGGAGTCGATACGGGAGCAGAACCTGGAGAGAAGATGTCCCGAGGAGTGTGGTCTGGCGGAGGATCCCCAGCTGACCGCATTCCTCGAACGCCCGACCGGCAGGGCCGAGATGCGGCCGAAGTCGTTCAAGGTCTCGGCGGCGAAGGGGAAGGGGCTGTGCCCACACGGCCGGCGGGCGCCGCAGATGCAGATCTGCCCGTCGTGCCACAACGATCTCGAACACGACTACGTCAGGTCCGCTGGCCGTAGCCGTCCCATCGCGCTGATCGGCGCGTCCGGTTCCGGGAAGAGCGTCTATGTCGGTGTGCTCGTCCGCGAGCTCCGCACCCGAGTCGGCTCGGACTTCGACGGACTGGCCGTCGAGTTCGTCGGTGACTCGTCACGTTCGCACTACGACAAGGTGTTCCGGGTGCCGCTGTTCGAGGAGGGGGTCACCCTCAGGATGACCGACTCGATCAGAGTGAACCGTCGGCTCGAACCGCTGCTGTTCACGTTGAAGTTCACCAGCCGGCAGCGTCGTCTCCGGGATCGGCTTGACCTCGCGATGATGGTCTTCCTCGACACCTCCGGCGAGGACGTACTTCGCGCCGAGGCGATGAGCCGCCTGGCCCGATATCTTGACGCGGCCGCCGGGATCGTGCTGGTCGTGGACCCGCTGCAGATGCCCGACGTCCGCGAGGCCGTCACGACGACGGTGTACCCCCAGCAGGCCACCCGGCAGGTCGACGTCGTGGAACGGCTGGGGGCGCTGCTGCGCCAGCAGCGGGGGCTGGGGCCGGACAAACGCCTGGACACCCCGCTCGCGGTCCTGCTGTCGAAGATCGACACGCTGGAGGCGATCCTTCCGGACCAGTCATCGCTGTCCAGACACGCCGAGCACGCCGGCTACTACGACGAGGCGGACGGTCTGCTGGTCGACCAGGAAGTGCGGTCCTGGATTCACCGGTGGTATGGGGAGGGGTTCGTCAACAGCGTCGACGCGAACTTCTCGACGAGTCGCTTCTTCGGGATGTCCGCGCTGGGAACGGCACCGTCGACGGACAGAAAAGTCGACCGGGCGGGCATCCGGCCGCGGCGGGTCGAGGATCCCCTGCTGTGGCTGCTCGCCCGGTTCGGGATGGTGCGCAGGGGGCTCAAGCGATGATTCGTCAGCTGCACTACACATCCACCGAGACCGGGCCGGACGGCGTCCAGGGATTTCAGGTGACCGCCGCCACCCCAGGGATGCCGGTACACCACGAAGACCTCGCCATCCAGCTGAGTGCCTATCGCCTGCCGCCGGACTTCCCGATCGCGCCCTCCGGCGAGGATATTCGTCGGAGTCCGGTGCGTTTTGGTTACCTGCCCACCGATGGTGCCGCCTATCTGTTCCAGAGCAGATATCTTGGCACCGACTTCACCGGGCGGCAGGGAAACTACTTCGCGCACGCCCTTGTGCTCGACAACCGCGAACCGTTCGGCGACACGCTCCCCGTGGACCTGTGGGCGTCGTCACTGTGGGTGCGGCGTTCCCCGCCGGCGCGCGCCCTCCCGGCGGTGACCACGCTGCCGGTCGGACCCCTCTCCGACCGGGCGGCGCTGCGCGAGTTCCTTTTGGGCGACGGGCGGCTGGACCGGTTCGCCGTGTTGCTGGGCGCAGTCCAGGGCACGTTGACCAGGCAGCGGGGTCGAGTCGTCCTGGTGTGCGCCGACACCGACCAGGCGGCGTGCTGGATCGCGGCCGTTCTCGTGTCGCTGCCACGGCAGGTTGCGCTCGAGATCTCGTTCGCCACCTACTCGCCGGCGCCGACCGAGGACGAGTTCACCCTGGTCGCCACCACACCTGACGTACGGGTGACCCCACGACCGTATGACCCGCACGTCACCGTGGATCTCGCCGGTGGGGCCGGGGACGACCTCGGACCGGACAGCGGGCAACCGGGCGTGGCACCCGCGGCGCCGCCGCCCTACGCCGTGGCGGCCGCCCGGGCGTGGCGCTCGTCGGCGGAGGACGCCGCCGGTCTGACGAGGTTCGTGACCCGCCAGTGGCCGAAGATCGGCCTCGACCAGCTGGATGTGGCCGGTGCCGCCTGGTGCCTGGCCCTGGGGCGGCCCCTGGAAGGCGTCTCATTGCCCGCCGCGGCGGCCTTTGCCCTCAGGAACCTGCCCGCGCAGATGTCTGGCTCGGTCTGGAAACACCTGGGGCAGGCGCTGCAGGACGGTGGCGCTGTCGACGATTCGGCCAGGTGGGCGCCCCTGCTCGAACAGGCGCGGACGGCGGGCCTGGCCGTGCCACCGGAGGTGGAGTCAGGGTATGCCGTCGCGACGCTGTCCTCGCTGGCACGGTCACCGCGGGTGCGTGCCGGCGCCGCGCCGGCCCTGGCGGGCACCTCGGACGGGCCCTGGCTTCCCGACCTGCCCTGGCTTCCCGACCTTCGTCAGCCGCACCTGGACGGGGTGGTGTCCGGCTGGCTGCGGGCATCGACGAGGGCACGGTCCTCGACCGAGGCACCGTCCGGGGCGGCCGGGGTGCGACCAAGGCCCGAGCGACTGGCGGCAGCCACGGTGGCGGTGGCGGTCTCCAGCCTGTGCACGCCTCAGGAACAAGGCCGGATCGCCACCGAGATCGGGGCGATAGCACTCGACGGCTCGGCGGACGGGCTGTGGAGATCGCTGCAGGGTCTGCCGGCGGACAACGTCGTGCTCACCGGCCTCGCGGCGATTCTCGAGGCACGGCTGCATTCCGTCGACGGCCTCACCGTGGTCACCAACATTCTTTCGTCGACTGCGGTGAAGGTGCTTGGCGCGGTGCGCGGCAGGGGAACGACGCTCGAGATTCCCCTTCTGCTGGCGTCAGCTCGACTCGGCGAGACGGACGAGGTCAAGACACTGAGGGCCATCACCAGACGGAGTCGGCAGCCTGCCCAGGCGACGTCGATGGCGCGCCTGGCGGAGATCGTCTGGACAGACAGGGTGCCGACCGCGGCGCAGGCCTGTGCGTTGCTGGAACTGATCCAGGACGCCTGCGTCGGCTCCGTGGCCGGTACCGCCCTTCCAGAGTTGTTCATCGAGATCCTGGTCTCAGATGCCCAGAGCCGTGAAGGACTCACCGACGACGACGGCCGGCTGGCCACCCGCCTGTACCAGGATGAGGAACTCGTCCGGTCCATGTCACGGGGGCCGGTCGAGATCGCCGAGGCGGTCTACCTTGGCTGGTACTTCCGGGAACGCGCGGTCTCCAACCGGGAGGCGGGGCAGGCCGCAACCCGCGCTGTGGGGATGTACCCGCAGCTGGCGAAGGCCATCGGTGGATGGTTGCTCGACGGCGTGGCCAGCTGGCTGATCCAGAGCAGCGATGTGCGCTTTCACCTCGCCCAGCTGGAGGCACTCGATGCGGTGGGCGGCACACCGTTTCGCACCGCCTACGTCAGGCGGGCCGCGGGCCGAGTGCGCAGCGCACCGCCGAAGGAGCTCGCACTGCTTGTTCCGGTGTGGTTCGCCAGCTCGCGCAGCGGTGCGATCGGACTTCATCTCATGAACCAGCTGCTGCCGACCGAGCTCGCCAGCCGTCGGCGTCGTGATCTGGACCAGGTGACGACGGCCATGCGGGTTTCCGCCCGCGAGCTGGACGGGTTGTCCGAGGCGCTCGACCCGGTCTGGAGGAACGACTGGGGGCGATGGTGGGAGCACTGGCGGGCCGACCACTCGAAATCCTTGTTCGGTCGGTTCCGTCGGTCTTCTGGTCGGTTCTGAGAGCGTTCCGGGACAGTCAGGGGGTCTGTCATCAATCTCTACCCGATCGTGATGCTCGCGTTCGCCGGTGCGGCGATGTACATCTCGTTCGTCTTTCTCGCACCGCTGGGCTTCTTCGCCGCCGCCGCCTGGGCGGGACTGATGTACCTGGCCGAGTGCGCGACCGCGACCAACTCGGCCTTCCGGGGCACTGGCGGACTCGAACGGATAAAAATTCTTCCGCCGCCGCCGGAGCCGCCGGACAGCCAACAGCGTGAGCCGGCGTACCGGAGCTACTACTTCGGCCCGGTCTTCTACGAGTACTCCTACATCGTCGAGAACGCGTTCAAGCAGGGTTACCGACGGGTTTTCGGCGCCGTGACGCCTTCGCAGCCCGGACGGCCGGGGCCGCAACGCTCGCTGGTCAACCAGTTACGGGGGACCCGGCGGCTGGCCGGCAACTCCATGATCCTGCGCCTGTTCGGAACGGGTCCTTATCTGGCGGCCTTCGTCGGTCTCGCCGTCGGGTTCGGGGCAGCCTGCGCCTTCACGTTGGCCGTCTCGGCCGCCTACCTGATCGTGCTGGCGGTCACCGTCGCGGGATCATTGGTTGTCGCCGGCCTCATGCGAACCTTCGAGCAGATTTCGCTGTGGGCGCGGGGCATCACCCTGGAATGTCAGAAATGCCACCGCCGAGTGACCGCACCCGCCTACGCCTGTGCGCTCTGCCCGCCCCACTCGGTGGCGATCCACAAGCGGCTGGTGCCCGGCTCGCTCGGCATCTTCCAGCGGCTGTGCCGGTGCGGCAACACCCTACCGACGTTGCTGACCGGCGGGAAATGGAGGTTGACCGCCTACTGCAACCACTGTAAGGAGCAGCTGCCCCGGAAGGGCATGACCGCACCGACGTTCCATGTGCCGGTCGTAGCCGGTCGACGGGCCGGAAAGACGATCTTCATGATGTCCGCGATCGCTTATCTGGAAAGACGTTCCCTGCAGTCGGACGACAGCAGTTTCGAATTCGCCGACCAGGCGGCCATGGACGAGTTCGGCCGGGCCCGGCAGGCGCTCAGCTCCCAGCGGCTGTCGTCCATCAGCGCCACGGACCGGGCGGCGCCGGTGCGTGCCTACAACGTCTACCTCGGCCCGGAGAAGTCTTCGGACCGGAGATTGCTCTACTTCTACGATCCGGCCGGTGAGAAGTACGAGCAGCATGGGATCCGGGGCGGTCTGACGAATTTTCATTTCCTCGGCCACACCGGCGGTATCGTGCTCGTCGTCGATCCGTTCTCGTTCGCGGAGGTACGTGACGGTGCCGACACCTCGACCCTGGCACTCGCCCGGCCCTCCACCGCGGACCCCGAGGACGTGTTCCAACGTTTCGTGCAGAGTTTCCGTGCGCATCTCGACCTTCCGGTCGACCGGCGGGCGCGGATCCCGTTGGCCGTCGTGCTCACCAAGTCCGACGCGTTGTTGGGGCTGCGGGACTGCGCACATCCCTACGACAAGCTGACGGGTCACGTCGACGCCGCCGCCGAGCGTGGTGACCGGTCCGCGGCGGTACGCCAGTGGCTGGTCGGCGTGGTCGGCCAACGCAGCCTCGTCACGACCATCGAGGGAGCTTTCGAACAGGTCGGCTACTTCGCGGTGAGTGGGCTGGACGCTTTCGACCTGGCGAGTCGGCGCAGCGCCCGCAGCGGCGACGACATCATCAACGACGCGCCCAGTGCACCGGTTGCCTGGTTGATCGACGCCGCCGGCAGAGGGACGAAACCGATGAGTAGGGGAAGGCACTGATGACCGTCGTACCTCGCCCGATCATGAAGGGGCGCCAGATCGCCGGCCTGCTGCTTGTTGTCACGACTGCCGCGATGCTGGTGCTGGTGGTCCTGTGGGTGGCCTGGTCGATGACCCGGCCACCCACACTGTGAGACAGCGCACCGGGCGGTGTCCCGCCCGGTGCCCGACTCTGGGAGGTGTGGGGGCAGACCAGGTCGGTTGCGCTGACGGCGAGGGCTCGCTGGCCGGTCCTACGGGGTGGACGGCCCCGGCCCCGGGTGATCCGGCGCTGCCGGCTCCGGCGCCGGCGGCTCGTAGTCGAGCACCACCACCTCGGCGAAACGTATCGTGCGGGTGCCGCTCCGATATCCCGGTCGCAGCGTCCGCGCGATTGTTCCGTTCTGTTCGGGCTGCGACGTGAGCTCGGTTGCCGCGGCACGCTGTTGCCGGCGGTCGAATGGCTCGCCCGGCGCCGGAGCGAACGCGTCGACGCCCTGGCGCTCGAGTAGCAGTGAGATGTCACTGGCCACGTCGCCGAGAACTCGGTGCACGTCGGTCGGTGTCGTTGTGGGCCGGGAGAGCCAGGCGTCCGCGTTGCGTAGACAGGAATCGGCGAGCGCCACGAGATCACGAATGATCGGATCCAGCATCCGTTCGAACTCGCCGCGGCGAAGACGCTCGTTCTCGCTGTGGAGCCGGTCGACAAGGTCGGACTGCCGATCGAGCAGCGCGAAACCCTTGTCGACCACGGCTCGAAGCCCGATGATGTCCTCTGTCAGCTTCCCGATAACCTCGGCGGTGACCGCCTGCTGCTGAGGGGCTCCGGCGGCCTCGGGAGCTCCGGACGCCGCGACCTGGGTAGTCGGATCCGGGGTCGGCCGCTCAACGTCATCGACGAAATCCGCGAGCGCTGTGAAATCATCCGTCTGGCTGACCTTGTCGTATTCCATGAAGCTCCGATCCCCGATCTTCTGCGCCGGATCCAGCCACCGGCCGGAACGGTGCGGGCGACCGATGAGCGACGCGCTGCCACTCCGCCTCGCACCTCCGAAATCCGGGCGGACTGTATCACGGGGCACCATGCCGTGCTGGTACACGGCGGTGTGCATGCAATAATCTGATGATGGGTTCGGGGGAGGATCGTTGGGACTTCTTCGTCTCGTACGCGGAGTCGGACGAAGCCTGGGCGGAGTGGTGTGCCTGGCATCTCGAAGAGGCCGGCTGTTCGGTGTTGCTGGAGAAGTGGGACGTCCTGCCCGGCGAGTTCTGGGTCGCGCGGCGCGATGCTGGTGCCCGGCATTCGGAGCGGGTTGTCGCACTGCTCTCGCCCGCCTACCTGAGCTTTGGGCTGCCGCCGACCACGCACTCCGCTCTGAACGAGGAACGACTCATTCCGATACGAGTCGCCCCCTGCCAGGTCACCGGGCTCCTCGCGACCGTCGCCGGCATCGACCTCGTTGGACTTTCGCAGGACGATGCCCACCGGCGGCTGCTCCAGTGGGCACGTACCCGCAATGCCAGCCGCCTGAAGCCCAGCACGGCGCCGCCCTTTCCCGGTCTGCTCCGCCCGACACGCCCACGATCCGCGGCCCTACCGGTGTTTCCGGGCCGGCCCGCCGGCGGGCCCTGGGGCGGGCTCGCCGCCGTCTGCGACGAGCTCGCCCGTGAGGTGGAGCACCAACTCGGGTCCGAGGTGGACGGCCCGTCCCTGCCGGTCCGGTGGAAGGCCGCGGACCCCCGGCACTTCGACGACGAGGCAGGGCCACCGGAGTTGACGGGAGTGGCGAAACCCGCCGATGTGCTTCGCCGGGTTCCCAGCGGGCGGCTGGTGGTGCTGGGTGAGGCGGGTGCGGGAAAGTCCAGGCTGCTGCGCAGCATCTCCGCCGACCTGTTGAGAGAGCGCGCAAAGGTCGGCCTCGGGACAGTGCCGGTGCTGCTTCCGCTTGCCTCCTGGAACCCCGACCAGGCGTTCCAGAGCTGGGTGGAGGGCGAGCTCCACGGCTACCGTGCACTCCAGCAGGCCAGAAGGGCCGGTGTGGTCGATGCGGCCGATCAGCTGATCAGGGAGCGGCAGCTGCTCCTGCTGCTCGATGGGCTCGACGAGATGCCAGCTCCGGTCCGGAGCCGTGCGCTGGCCGCGATCGGCTGCTGGCAGCAGCCCGGCCAAACCCTCGTGCTGGCCAGCAGGGTGTGGGAGTACGAGGACGCTGTCGACCCGGTGGGTGAGGGGGGAGGGTGCATCCGCGGTGCCGCCGGCATCGTGCTCTGCCCGATCGAGGTGGACGACGCGATCCGGTGGTTGAAGGACATTGCCGGAGAGCGCTCCAGACGGGCATGGGAGCCGGTGATCGAACGCCTGCGGTCCGAGCCGGGCGGCCCCCTGGCGCGGACTCTCGCCAACCCGCTCATGCTCACTCTCGCCGCGATCCGGGCGGAGGTGTCCGGCGCCCGGGATCTGGTCACCCGGCGGCTCGTGCTGCCGATTCTCGACCGGCTGGAGGACATGCCGGCCCCGCTGCGCCCGCACGCCATGGCGAAACTCAACGCATGGCTCGTCGCCGATGAGAACAGCACGGGTCTTGTACTGAGCACCGACGAGCCCACCTTCCGGGCGGGGATGCCGCCGGGCGGGATGTGCGAGAGCCCTCTCAACGGCGCGGTCGCGGTGCGTCTTCTTCCTCTCGACCTGGACCAGGCCGAGCAGCACCTGACCGGGGCCTCCTCCGGCCAGCTCGCCGTGGGCTGGCACGACCTGTTGGACCAGGCCGCACGGCAGCCCGCATCGCCGGTCGGTCTCGCCCTGCGCACCCCCCTGCTCCTGAGCCTGATGCAGGATGTCCTTCGCCAGACCGGCGCGGCCCGACCGAACGCCGGTGAGTTCGATCATCTGCTCGATCGCCAGCTCGGCCACCCGGCGCCGGGCCGACCGGGAAACCAGCCGCCCGGCGAGGAGCCGTCCGCGACGCTGTCGACAGTCCGGGACTGGTTCGTCACGGCGTCCCTGGCCTCGGCCTATGCGTCGGAGACGCAGCCGAGCTCTGCCGGGAGTGTGGTGCCTCGCGACCGGCCTCCGCCGCCTGACCGCGCGCTCGCGGCCCTGCGGTACCTGACATACGGGCTCTCCCGCGATGCGGGCCCGACCAGCATCGCCTGGTGGGAGATCCAGGCCGTGGTGCCCCGTGTCGTCATCGGCGCGCCGCTGGTTGTGGCCGGTCTCGGCCTCGGCTTCGTCATGTTCGGCTGGTTCCTGATGCCTGTCGGCCTCGTCTGCTGCATCCCCTTCGGCACGCTGCTGACAGATCGTCGTAGGTCTGACATGTGGGTCCCTCGGCCGAGAGCGATCCGGCTCCTTCGCACCCACCCGGACGCCCCTGGCAGAAGCACCTGGGGGCAGGGTCCGCGTGCGGTATGGCGACATTCCCGTGCGCACGCGCTGAGCACCGCCCCGCTTCTCCTCGCCCTCTATTCGTGCTGCACCTCCTACTGCGTACAGACGTTCGTGGTGGGCGGGCGGACCAGCGCGTCCTGGTGGGCGGCGACCCTCGCGGGCTCGGCGGTCTGGGGTGTGGCCGGGGCCATCGGGGTGACAGCGTGGGGCCGCTACACCGTCGCCCGGCTGTGGCTGACCCGGGCGCGGGGCATGCCTGCGGATCTCATGGCCGTCCTGGAGGACGCGCAGGCCCGAGGCGTGCTGGTGCTGACCGGCGACGTGTGGGAGTTCCGGCAGGCGGCGGTAGGGCGGCAGCTTGCCGCCGCGGATCCTCGCGCGGCCCCACCAGAAGGCGATGGCTGACTCGTCGTCGTAGTACTGCTTGTTGCGGGTGACGAACTCCACGCTGAAACCGGTCTGACGGCCGGATCTCGACGGACGGCGTGCCGCAGTGAACTCCTTCCGCAGGCACCATGCCCGACGACGCAGGCACCATACGCCGACCACGACGGACCGGTACGGCGGCGGACCAGGCAGTGTGAACGATGTCCGGAAACAAGGCTTCTCATCCGTCTACCGTGTGGGGCCGGCCGGGTAAGGATGCCCGGTGCCGGAGGGGGGCATTCTTGTTCGGGTTCGAGTTCCAGACGTCCAACGCGTTCGAACCGGTTCCGGAGGGGCTGCCGGTGCCCGCGGGGCCGGGGGTGCGGGAGCGGCAGACGGCCTGGCGGCACCTGGCGACCGGAACCACGCTGGAGGGGGACGAGTCGCGCCGGCCGGGGGCGAGCTCGGACCTCGAGTTCGTCACGCCGCCGTGCGCCACCGTCGAGAAGGCGGTCGCGGCGACCGAGGCCGCGGTCAACCTGGCCAGAGCGATGCTGGCCGAGCGGCACGGGTCGTCCGGCCTGATCTTCCGGGCAGGGCGCGAGTTCGCGGGCGGTGTCTGGCTGACCGACTGCGCGGTGCGGTTCTACGACAACGAGTTCCACGCGCAGGCGCAGGGAACCGTCGGTGTGCCGCTGAGCGGGTTCACCACGCTGCTGGCGGCGGTCTGGGGCCGCAGCGAGCGGCAGGACCAGGTGGCGCTGGAAGTCGCCGACATGAACCACCTCTTCGACCATCTGCCGGTGTACGCGGAGGCGACCGCGAAGGACTCCCCGCGCCTGTACGGCTTCATGGCCGCCTGCCATCTCTTCCTGCTGCGCGCGATCCGGTCGTCGCCCACATCCTTCGCCGGTCAGGACGGGACGAACGCGACAGCCACCGAAAGCAGGGCCTGTTTCGACTTCAGTTCCAGCGCGGCGGCCCGGGCGGTCAACCAGAAGGTGTGCGGGCTGCCGGCACTGCCGGCAAAGACGCGGATCCTGGTCGGTTCGGACTCCCCGAAGGACATGTTCGGGCTGCTGCACCGCACCGACTTCCATTCCATGTACATGTCACTGGACGACGCCGAGCGGGCGATCCTGGACCGGCCGGTGACCGAGGTGCTCTGGCCCGCGGACTGGGGCGACATCAACGAGCTGCGTCTGTTCCCGCTGCCGTACCGGATCGACCCCGAGGCCACCGACACCGCGGTCCGCTCGGACGTCGAGCCGGTCACCCTTCCCGAATGGACGCCGCAGCCACGTCCGGTGCTGGACCGCGCCCCGGTCACCTGGGCATTGCTGGAACGTGGGCCGACGATCGCCGAGTGGTGGAACACGGTGCGGTTCGGCGACGTCATGCGCGGCGCCATCGGAAAGGATGCCGCCTCCCCGCCGCCTGGTTTTCGCGGGCGCAACCCGCTCTACCTCGGCGAGTTTCCGAACTCGACGGTGGAGGACAAGTCGTCCTACTACGGCATGGGCTCTTTCCCCATGGACACGGAGGCATCCACCGGCCGGAAACTCGCCGTTTTCGAGTACCGGGATCTCATGGCCGACATCGACGTCCTGCCGCAGGACGAGCTGACCCTCGACCACTGGGTCGACGTCGTGAGGATCTTCGCCGGGAACTACGTGCCGAAGGTCGGCTGACCGCCGGCCGGCCGCCCCACTCGCCCGCCGGCGGCCCGCGCGCTGTCCGGACAACCCGTACCCTGTCGAAGGAACCGGGCCCGGACGGCGCGCGGGCGAACGCCACCGCGCCCGGCCGAAGCCGGAGCCGGGGCGCCACGCGCCGCCGCCACCCAACACCTGGATGGGACCGTCGATGAGGACAGGCGTCTGATGCCACGGCCCGCCCCCGGTGTCGAGCGGACGGTCACGCTCATCACCTTCCTGAGCAGGCATCCGGATCGTTCCTTCGGCCTGTCCGAGCTGGCGCGCCAGCTGGACATGAACAAGGCGACCGCCCACGCGATGCTGGCGACCCTCACCGACGCTGGCTGGCTGCTGCGTGACAACACGGACAAGAGCTACCGGCTCGGCCCGGCGCTGGTGGCGGTCGGCGACGCCGCCGCCGGCCCCGAACGCCAGGCCCTCGACCTCGCCCGGCCGTACCTGCGCCGGCTGCACGCCGAGTTCGGTGCCCAGACGATGGCGGGCACGGTCGTGGGAGACGACATCGTCGTCCTCGCCGTCGAGGGTGACAGCTGGGAGCCGGACGGCCTCGGATCGAGGCCCGGCAGCCGGGTACCGCTGTCGCCGCCCCTCGGCACGGCCTTCATCGCCTGGTCCGGTCCCGACGGCGTCGAGCGGTGGCTGCACCGGCTCAGCCCCCGCCCGGACGCCCATCGACTTGACCTCTACCGGGACGCCCTGCGAACGATCCGGCGCCGCGGGTACACGGTCGCGCTCGACGAGCGGAGCCGCCACGGGCTCGCCCGGGTGCTGAACACCTTCGCCGAGAACTACGGTGACACCGATGTCCGCCAAGCGGTCGACCGCGTCCTGCAGGCCATGGACGCGGAGGAGGAGTACCTCGTCGTCGACGTCGACGGCATCGAGTCCCACCGGGTCGGCCTGATCAGCAGCCCCGTCTTCGACAGCACCGGCCGGGTGTGCCTGGCCCTCACGCTCAGCGGATTCCCCCACCGTCTGAACGCCGAGGACGTCGACCCCTGCGGCCGGCGCCTCCTTGCGGCCTCGGTCGAGATCACCAGGCAGATCGGCGGACGTCTGCCCGACGAGGCCGGTGGCTGGCGGCTGGCCCCGGATACCTCCGGCACCTGACGGCGGCGCCAGATCCGGCCCGCCCTGACGCTGGAGCCGCGGCGCGCGGCGCGTGGCGCGCGGCACGGGGCACGCGGCACGGGGCGCAGGGCATGCGGCACGGGGCGCGGGGCACGGCAGGGCGAACTCGTGGCGGCCGAAGGCCATGCCCGCGCACCGGCTGCCCCCGACCGGGTGTACCGATCCCCAACCAGAACCCTGCCGACGCCAACCGGCGGAAGTGCCGGCGTTGCCGCCGCAGTGGGGACGGGCGTGTGAACAGCATGGATGCCGTTGACCTGCCCCTGCTGCCCACCTATGGTTGGTCAGGATAACAACCACGTTGTTTGTCATAGCAAACAAGGGGACGGCGATCGTGTGGGGGCGGGTCTGCTGAACCAGCTGGATGTCCGTCGTTCCCGCTCCGCCACCACGTCGCTGTGCTGCGGCCGCGCCGGTGTTCCACCCGGACCCCGCCCGACCCGGGCCGGACCCGCCCTGGCTGTGCCGCCGCGAGCTGCGTGAGTCGCGAGCCGGGTGAGCTCCTGCGGTAACGGCGACGAGCACACAGACGTCCCGGCTCGATTCCGGCCGGCAGTCGAACTGGTCGGTGTCGATGTCGAAAGGAAGAACCGCCGCAGGGTGTGGCCGCCCGGGTCGGATGATCCGGGACGGCGGCCGTATCAGAGATTCTTTTCGTATGCGCACATTCTCGAAAGAAAGGCTGTCGATGCCACGATCGATGCTTCGTAGAAAGGTCCTCGCCGTCGTCGTCCTGTGCACGATGGCACTGGCCGCCTGCGGCGGCGGGGGTGGTTCGAGTACCGGCTCCAGCGAGGCCGACGCCGGTACACCGGTTTCCGGGGGGCAGGGTCAGATCCTCATGGTCGGCGAGCCGCGCAGCCTGGACCCCGCCGCCCTCGGAAACGCCTACGCCGCCACCGCGGTCCTAGGAAACGCGTTATATGGCACGCTGATCACCGACGACGATTCCGGTGATTTCCACTACCGGATCGCAGAGTCTTTCACCACCACGGACAACGGTGCCACCTTCTCGCTCAAACTGCGCACGGGCCTCACCTTCTCGGACGGCACGCCGCTGAACGCCGAGGCGGTGAAGTTCAACTGGGACCGGGTCAAGGACCCGGCGACCGGTTCCCCCTCCCGGGCGGAAGCCGCATCGATCATCTCCTCCGAGGTCATCGACGACCTCACCCTGAAGATCACCCTGAGCAACCCCACCCCCCGCTTCGCGGGTTCCATCACCACCTCGTCGCTGAACTGGATCGCCTCGCCGACCGCCCTGCGCAAGGGCCAGCAGGCCTTCGACGCCGCCCCGGTCGGCGCCGGCCCGTTCACCCTCCAGAGCTGGACCCGCCAGGGCAGCATCGAACTGACCAGGAACGCCCGCTACTGGGACGCCCCCAAGCCCTACCTCGATCGGCTCAGCATCCGGGTCCTGACCGACGCCACCCAGCGCTACAACACCGTGCAGACCGGCGGCGCCGACGTCGCCGTCGAATCGGACTGGAAGAACCTCAACAAGGCCGAGGGGCAGAACTTCAGCGTCGACGTCCACAGCCTCAACGGCGGCCTCTACCTCGCCATGAACACGCGGCGCGCCCCGTTCAACGACATCCGCGCCCGCCAGGCGATCGCCGAGGCCATTGATCTCGAGACCCTCAACAGCACCGTCTACAACGGCGAGGGCAAGCTCGCCGAAACCCTGTTCGAGGACACCTCCCCGTTCTACTCGGACAAACCCCTGCGCAGCACGGATCGGCAGGCCGCGCAGCGGCTGTTCGACGAGCTTGCCGCCGAGGGGAAGTCCGTCTCGTTCACCTTCTTCTCGTTCCCCAGCAGCGAGAGCAGGCTGATCGCGGAGAACATCCAGGCCCAGCTCAGCAGTTACCAGAACGTCAAGGTCGACATGCAGGTCATCGACCAGTCGAAGTTCGGTGAGCTGCGTGCCACCTACGACTTCGACATGCTGATCTCCTCGGCGATGTTCCAGGACCCCGAGCCCCGCCTGCTCACCGTCCTCGGCGGGAGGTCACCGTCCAACCTCACCGGATTCAACGACCCCGAGCTTGACCGAGCCCTGCTGGCCGGCCGCACCTCCACCAGTGAGGCGGACCGTCAGGCCGCCTACGAGGACGTTCAGGAACGGATCCGGGAGACCACCCCGGTGATCTTCATTGCCCGGATCGCGAGCGGGGCGATCGGCGGCGAGGACGTCCACGGCCTGACGCAGTACGGCAACGGCTCCCTGCTGCCCGAGGAGATCTGGATCTCCCAGTAGCCACCTGGTACCGCGCGCGGTGGCCCGCGGTACCAGGCACACCCGGACTGACCGTCGCACCACCCCGGGCTCCTCCGAGCCCGGGGTGGTGCGCACCGCGTCGCGCTCCGGCGAACACCCCTTTGGCTGGCCGGACAGCAGTGCCTGGACGGCGGCGCTCGACAGAACCGCCGCGGCCGAGGACGCGTGGCGTTCGTGACCTCCCCGCCGAGCACCAGCCGGCCGGTGCCACGGCCCGCAGGTTGCCTGGCAAGGCCCGTCCCACACGGCCGGAGCGCCCCCGACGCCAGCCGCCTGCACGCGATCGGCCGGCGCTTGATCGGCTGGTGGCCGGGCGTAGCGTCAGTCGCCCCGGTGACCGTGTAGAGTCATCTCCGGTGCGGGCGAGCAGCCCGGCATCACCACTCGTCCGGGTGGCGGAATGGCAGACGCGCTAGCTTGAGGTGCTAGTGCCCTTTATCGGGCGTGGGGGTTCAAGTCCCCCCTCGGACACTCTCTTCCGTACATGATCGTCGACGGCTTGGCCTCGGCGATCACTCTGTTACCTCCTGGCTCGTAGGTAAGTTCCAGTCCGAGTTGAGTGTAGATCTCAGCCTTGTCGGCTGGGTCGGCGTCGGCAAGGACGGCCACGATGTCGCCGGCAGCGGCGACCATGTCGCTGATCTCCTGCTCGGTCATGCGTCTGCGACCGATGGCGGTGCGTAGGCGGGCTTGGGCTGCGGCGCGTTCGGTGTTGGCCTTGGCGGTCCAGCGGGCGACGAGGGTGGGGTCGGTGCCGGCTTCGAGGGCGAGTCGGTAGCGCTCAAGTTTGGCGTCGCAGTCGGTGATGGTCCGCCGGGCCTGGGTGCGATCGGCGTCCTGACCGATGTCGGCGTCGTCGTCTTGGGCGGCGGTAAGGGCGGCGATGGTGGTGGGGAGTTGGGGTGGGGTGAAAGCGCGAGCGAGCCAGCGGTCGAGGTGGGGGACGATGAGTTCCTCGCGGACGTAGACGCTGCGGGGATGTTCGACGTGGTTGGCCAGTGCGTACTGGTCGGGGTAGACGCAGCGGTAGTGGGCCTTGCCGTTGTTCCAGCTGCCCTGCATCCGCCGCTGGCAGATTCCGCAGCGCATCCGGCCGCGCAGCTGGTAGGGGTGTCGGGTGCGTTTGGGTTCGCGAGGGCCGCTGGGGTCGAGCTTCTTGGCAGCGAGGCGGGCCTGGACCTGGGCGAAGGTCTCGTCGTCGATGAGCGGCTGGTGGACGACGGCCGTCGAGTAGATCCAGACGTCCGGGGCGTTCCACCGCATCCGGGTCTCAGAGGGCATTTGGATAGTTGTAATGGGATAAGTCGTTTTTAGGCCTGGCCCCTTTTCGTGTATTTCGCGTTGTAGGGAGGTGTTCGCGTACCCCGAAAAAATGATCATGGCGTCTGTTTGGCCGGTAGATACTCCTCGGATTCCGTCTGATGTGGAACTGGGGCAGAATCTCCCGGCTGGTTGAGTGGACAGGTCCGGTCACACGGTTTGAGGTATGAGCATCTGTCGTGAACCAGCGCAAGCCGTACCCCAGCGACCTGTCGGACGCCCGGTGGGCACTGATCGCCCCGACCCTGCACGCCTGGCGCCAGGCCCGGCTCGACCGCCGGCCCACCGGTCAGCCAGCCCAGGCCGAGCTACGTGAGGTCTTCAACGCGATCCTGTACGTCAACCGGACAGGGATTGCCTGGAAATATCTGCCCCACGACTTCCCGCCCCACGGCACCGTCTACTTCTACTTCGCCGCTTGGCGGGACGAGGGAATCTTCGCCCGGCTGAACTACAACCTGACCGGCCTGGCCCGGGCCAGGCCGGGTCAAGGGAACCGACCGCGTGCATCCTCGACACCCAGAGCGTCAGGACCTCCACCAACGTTCCCCTGACCAGCCAGGGCACGGATGCAGGCAAGAAGATCGTCGGCCGGAAGCGGGGCATCGTCACCGACACCCTCGGCCTGCTCCTCGCCGTGACCGTCACCGCCGCACACCTGTCCGACAACGTCATCGGAACACGCCTGCTCGACCAGACCAAGAACACCTACCAGGCGATATCCAAGACCTGGGTCGACACCGGCTTCAAGAACACCGCCATCGAACACGGGGCCACCCTCGGCATCGACGTCGAAGTCGTTCCCAGAAAAACCGGGATCCGCGGTTTCCACGTCGTGAAACGACGCTGGGTCGTCGAACGCAGCCTGGGGTGGATCATGCTACGTCGCCGGCTGGCCCGCGACTACGAGACCCTTCCCGCCAGCTCCGAATCCATGATCCACATAGCCCTGATCGACAACCTCGCCAGGCGCATAACGGACGAAGCCACCCCAACCTGGCGAGGCACCTACTAGAACATAAGCCGCAATCAGGGCAAATTAAACGCCCTCTTAATCCTGCGTGGCCTGACCGTCCCGCACCTGGAGTTCGATCTCGCGTGATCGCCGCCGCGTCGCGGCCCGGTGGCGGGCTCATCCACCGGGTGGGTCAGAGGCTGACGCAGTCCGCTGGCATGGTGCCCCGTACTCGGAGGGGCGCACGGTTCCGGCGGCCGGGTGATCGTCTCCAGGGACGCCCTGCTGCCGCACGAGCCGACCGTCATCGGCCCGTGCGTTCTGTTGAGCCGGCTGGGCGTGGGCGGAACGGGTGCTGTTCACTACGTGCGCGACCGGCGGGGGCGGCCGGCCGTGGTCAAGGTGATCAGGCCGGATCGGGCCGGGGACCAGGAGTCCCGCCGCAGTTTCTGGCGGGGGGCGAGGCGGCCCGTCGGCCTCGTCTGCACAACCGTCGTTCGTCAGGGGTGGTGCAACGAGCGCTCGCCCCCGGGTGCTGCCGAGGCCGCGGATGGGCCCGTGTCGGACTTACTTCGGCGTCTCTGTCTGCTGTCGGGGTGCGTCCGGGCGGGTGAGGTCGTCGCGGAGGGCCCGCAGGTAGGAGTGGAGGATCGTGGGTCGGTCGATGAGGGTGGGGTTGAGCAGCCACTGGGTTTCGATCCCGAGGGCGACGGCGACGATCTCGGTGGCTTTCGTCGCGGCGTCGATGTCGCTGCGGATCTCGCCGCGTTGCTGCCCTCGCCGGATCTCGTCGGCGATGAGGCCGCGGGTCTGCTGGTCGCGCTGGTCGAAGTAGTCGTGCAGGGGGTCCTGCGGGTCGAGGTTCTCCGCCCGCAGGACGGTCACGAGTCGGATGACGATGTCGGGTTCGGTCGGGGTCTGAAGGTCCTGGGCGCCGAAGATGCCCTTGCCCGCGTAGTCGGTTGTCGCCTGGTCCACGAGTTCGTCGCGCCGGGCCATGACGGCGCGGAGCAGGTCCTCCTTGGTGCCGAAGTGGTGGAGGATCCCGCTGTGGCTGATGCCGATGCGCTCGGCCAGATCGA
The DNA here is from genome assembly GCF_041008525.1 of Parafrankia sp. FMc2. Classification (NCBI taxonomy): domain Bacteria; kingdom Bacillati; phylum Actinomycetota; class Actinomycetes; order Frankiales; family Frankiaceae; genus Parafrankia; species Parafrankia sp. FMc2. The sequence goes on from NZ_JBFLUG010000117.1 coordinate 20,103, forward strand.
GGAGCCCGGTCCCGCGGTAGCCGTGCCGGGCGAACAGCTCGACGGCCGCGTCGAGGATCTGCTCCCGCCGGGCGACCCCGCGGCGGTTCGGCGTTCCCTTCTTCGGTGGCATCAGTCGGGCACTCCCGATGGGCTTGACAAGGCGCGACCTCCGAATAAGCATACAGACCTGTCAGGAAGATGTGGTTCGGCTTCCCGGCGGACGATGAGCAGCCCCTGAGACGGCTCAGGCTGGTGACGTGATGTAGCGAACGTGGAGCTGGGGACTGCTATGGAACCACCGGAAGATCCCAGATGGGTCGCGACGGGTGCTGGCGAGGTCGTCCGCGCAGGGCGCTCGTCCTCGGGAGGGGGCCATGCCCGTCGCCGGCCCGACACCGCAGGGGCGTTCGGCGGGTTCGGGCCCATCGCGGCGGTTCCGGGGGCCGCCGGAGACCCGAGTGTGTGAGAGACGGCATATGTCCGCGTCTGGGGCTTTGCGAGGGCCGGCCCTGCCGGTGCGATGGGCAACCGGGCGTGCGCCACTGGCGTGCGGAGGAGCCTGTATGTACTCGCAGGCCTAAGCATGCCCGGTCCGGCGGCCGGCGGTGTCGGTTGGCTCTGCCATAACCTGTCGGGGCCCTCCGAGCCGTGGACCAGAGTGTTCGCTGTCGTCGGACTTTTGGGACCTGCGCACCATCCCGCGGGGAGTATCTGACATTCCTGGGACGTCGGTTGTGCCGCGACCGTCCTAGGGCCTCGCCACATGGCACGACGCCGTTGCCCCACGGCGGAGCTTCGACGGTGTGCTCGGGGTGTGGAACCAGTTCAGCCCCGACGGCGGCGTCTGTTCCTTGGCGGCCACGTCGTGACACCAGCCCGGCGAGGTCATCTTCACACCGCCTTGCCGGGCCTCGCACCAACAGACGAACTTCACCTTCGGAAGGGCGGCGTTATGGGTGAGAGAGAATTATCCGGCGCACACAGTGGCGGTGGCGTCTCGCGCAGGACTTTCGTGCGCGGCACAGCTGCGGCGGCCGGACTGGCGGCGTTTGGCGGTGCGTTTGCTGCCTGCACCGGAAGCGAACCCGCGGCCGTAATGAAGCCGGCGGTTCACCCTGTGCCCAAGGCGGCATATGTCCGCAAGCTTGGCGCGGTGCCAGCGGGATCGTGCAACGCGCTCGGGGATCAGCAGTGCAGGACAGGAGTCCCGAACCCCGTGTTCCGTAGTGTGGGGGCGGGTCTGTCCGTACCCGGTCTGGGCCTCCCGCTCGGGGGCGTCGGCGGCGGTTCTTTCATGCTCAACCAGTGTGGGACGTTCGGGCCGTGGAACATGGGCGGGCAGCCGACCACGGAGTTCTGGGAGATGCGCACCCTCGCGCAGGCGGTGTTCCACGTACGCGAGGAGGTCGTCGGGGGCGGCGGGGGTGTGTCGGTCAGGACGCTGGCCGTGCCGCACACCAACACCGCCCCTGATCGCACTTTTGGCAGCGTCCTGCCCGCCTGGAACACGCTGAAGCCCGGGGATGGCAGCTACGCTGTGCTCTTCCCGTTCGGGTATATGACCTACAACGGCTTCCAGTCAAAGGTCTCCACCAAGATCTGGTCACCGATCGTGGCCAACGAGGACGAGCGCACGTCGATGCCGGTGGCGTTCTTCGACATGCTACTGAACAATCCCACCGACAAGCCGATCAAGATTTCGGTCATGCTGACGTTCCCCAACGCCCCGGCCTTCGCCACGGGTTCGGCACGGACTGGTCTCTACAGCAGGTTCGATCGCGATTCCGCGTCGGGTATAGGCGGGGTGACCCTCGGCTCGGACTCCCCGGAGAACACGCCGGACACCGTGACGTCAGAGTGGACCATTGCCGCGCATCCGTTCGCCGGGCAGACACTCACCTACTGCACCTCGTGGGACGGATCGGGCGACGGGAGCGACATCTACGCCCCGTTCTCCGCAGCTGGCGCGGACGGCAGGTTGCCGAACGGCGACATCGACCAGTCGGCATCGGCCGGCGCGGTTGCCGTGGCGCTCACCTTGGAGCCCGACCAGACACAGACTGTTCGCTTCGCCCTTTCCTGGGACTTCCCACAGGTCTATTACGACGGCGACGACGCGACGACGAGGGCCGTCTGGATGCGTCGGTACACGGCGTTCCTCGGCGGGAGGACATCGCGGACCAACGACTACCTCCAAGGCTCGTACCCCTTCAAGCAGGGTTTCACCATCGCCCGGAAGGAGCTGGCCCGGTACGACGACTCTCTCGCCGCCGTCGAGTCGTGGTGGAAGCCGATCGCCGAGAACCCACAGGTTCCGCCGTGGCTACGCAAGGCGTCTCTGAACGAGCTGTACCACATGATCTTCAACGGCTCGTTCTGGGAGTCTGGGCTCGTCAGCAACACGATGCCGATGAGCGTCGAGGAGGGAACCTCGCCTCGTCTGGGATCCGCGATCCCGGACACCCACATCTATTTTCACACCGACGGCGGGGGCGGTGGAGCACAGACGAACGAAGTCGACATGGACAGCTCCGGCTACCTCGTCTTCGCGAAGCTGTTCCGCAGCTTTGAGCTGGGCCGCGTCCGCCCGCTACTCCAGATGGTCAGGCAGAACCCGCTGGGCATCGGGCGCGTGATTCAGCAGACCTTCAGGAGTTCGGGACCCTACATCACCCAGACGGCGTCGTTCCAGAATCTCCCGGTCTCCAAGCCGCCCACCGTGGGAAATCCTCCCTCTCCGCCCGCCAAGGATCTCGGTGATCTGTTCGCGGACGAAGCCGGAGATCCCTTTCGTGACTGCCCGCACAAGCTCATCTATCGAACGTACGCGCTGATCAAGTTCTACGACGACGACGATCTGCTGGAGTACGGATACGCGCCGATGCTGAAGGCGTTGCGATACTCGCAGTTCTTCCGTCCGACCGGCTCTCACCTGCCGACAGACCCAGCATCCAACAACCCGCCGAACACCATGGACCAGGCCGTCGTGGACGGTCACGGCATCTACAACTGCGGGCTGTATCTGCTGTCGCTCCAGATCCTCTCGACGCTGACGCCGCAGGCTGCCCGACTCGGTGTCGGCGAGGCCACGGCTGAGCTGCAGAAGGAACTCGACGAGGAACTGGCGGCAGCGAAGGAGGAGTTCGAGAGAATCTTCTGGAACCCGGCCACGGGTCGGTACCGCTACTGCGACGGTACCGGCGGAATCGGAGATCGTACCGGTATGATCAGGGGCCGTTTCAAGCCGGTGCCGCCGCCGGACGCTATCTGGCTCGAGTCCTTCGCCGGTCAGCTCGTCGCGATGGAGCTCGGCCTGCCTGACGTTGTCGACCTGAACCACGCCCGTACTCACCTGAAGAACACCCTGGATTCATTCATCCGGTTCAGGGATCCCGAGGGTAATTTGATGGGTGGTCCGATCATCCTCAAGCCGGACTTCGGTATATACCCTAGTTCGCTGAGGTAACTGGTCAGGTACTGCTTTGATCTTGGGTTAGCTGGTTGCGGGCATCCAGGGGCGGCCCTCGGCGAGTTGGACGAGGGCGGGGAACTGGCCGATGCCGTGTTTGGTGGCGGTGGACAGGTAGCT
>NZ_JBFLUG010000118.1:0-23506 GCF_041008525.1 Parafrankia sp. FMc2
GATGGGGGCGTTGCCCGCGGGTGGGGCGATGCTGGCGGTGGGGGCGTCCGAGTACGACGTGCTCGCGGCGCTGGGTCGGGCGGGTGTGGTGGTGGATGTGGCGGCGGTGAACGGTCCGCGGGCGGTGGTGGTGTCGGGGTTGGTGGAGACGGTGGCCCGGGTGGAGGAGATCGCCGCGACCGAGGGGTGGAAGAGCAGCCGGCTGGCGGTGAGTCATGCGTTTCATTCGGTGTTGATGGAGCCGATGCTCGGCGAGTTCGCCCGGGTGGTCGCGGGTCTTACGTTCCGGGAGCCGACCGTGGCGGCGGTGTCGACGGTGACGGGTCGGCCGGTGGGGTCGGGGGAGTGGTCGGATCCGACCTACTGGGTGGAGCAGGTCCGGCGTCCGGTGCGGTTCGCCGACGCGGTGGCCGCCATGGTGGAGCAGGGGGTGACCCGGTTCCTGGAGATCGGGCCCGACGCGGCGCTCACCCCGGCGATCCACGCCATCACCGACACCCTCAGCGCCCCTGACGCCGAGCGCTCCGCGACCGATGGGAGTACGGCCGACAGCAGTACGAGCACCGGCGGAGCCGACGCCCCTGGTGGCGCGGCGACGGCCGTCGAGCCGTGGGCGGTAGCCGTACCGGCGCTGCGCCGTGACCGCGACGAGCCCACCACCCTGCTGACCGCCCTGGCAGGCCTGTTCGTCGACGGAGTGCACGTCGACTGGGCGGCCGTCCTCACCGGTGCGACCGCCGAGACCGGCGCGGGGACGTCCGGTGCGGCCGGCGCGGAGAGCGGTGCCGGGCCGCGGCTGGTGGATCTGCCCACCTACGCCTTCCAGCGGGTCTCCCTCTGGCCCCGCCTGCGCCCGGGTGCGGCGGGTGGCGACCCGGCCGGCCTGGGCCTCTCGGCGACGGCACATCCGGTGCTGGGCGCCGAGGTGGACCTCGCGGACAGCGACGCGTTCCTCCTCACCGGGCGGCTCGCCATCGGCGGCCAGCCCTGGCTGGCCGACCACCGGGTACTGGGCCGCATCGTCGCGCCGGGCACTGTGCTGGCCGAGATCGTGCTCGCCGCAGGCGCGAGAGTCGGCACGCCGGTGCTCGACGAGCTGCTGCTCCGCGCCCCGCTCGTCCTGCCCGAGCAGGGTGGGCTGCGCCTGCAGGCGGCCGTCGGCCAGCCGGACGACAGCGGCCGGCGTCCGGTCACCGTCTACGCCCAGGCCGAGGACGACCCCGACACCCCGTGGACCATCCACACCACGGGCACCCTGGCCCCCGAGGACGCCGCCGCCGCGGCCACTGATCTGATGGCCTGGCCGCCGGACGGCGCGGAGGAGATCGCGCTCGACGGTGTCTACGAGATCCTGGCGGAGAGCGGGCTCGCCTACGGGCCGGCGTTCCGGGGGCTGCGCCGGGTGTGGCGCCGGGCCGGCGAGGTGTTCGCCGAGGTCGTGACGCCCGAGCCGACCGACGGCTACCACCTGCATCCGGCCCTGTGGGACGCCGCCCTGCACGCCATCGGCGTCGGCGGGCTGGTTCCCGCCGACGGCGAGATCCGGCTGCCGTTCGCCCTGTCCGGCGTCCGGTTGTCGGGCGCCGCGGGCGACCGGCTGCGGGTCGCCCTCACCGCCGCCCCGGGCACGGACACCGTCCGGATGTCGATCGCGGACGGGACCGGCCTGCCGGTCGCCCGGGTGGACGCCCTGACGCTGCGCCCGGTGTCGGCAGCCCAGTTCGCCGTCGACCCGGCTCACCGGCTCCTGTACGGGGTGGACTGGGCCGCCCGCCCGCTGCCCGCTCCCGCCGGTGGCCAGGAGGCCGCGGCCGCGCAGGAGAACTGGGCGACGATCCGGCTCGGCGCGCCCCTGCCGGAACCAGCCGCCGTCCTGCTGGTCGACGCCCGCCAGGCCGACGCCCGCCAGGGCAGCCCTGCCGGCGTCCCGACCGCCGCGCTGGTGCGGCAGCGGACGGCGCAGCTGCTGGAGATCGTCCAGGCCTGGCTGGCGGAACCGGCCTGGTCCGACGGCCGGCTGGTCGTGCTCACCGCCGGCGCGGTCGAGGCGGGCCCGGGCGAGTCGGCCCCGGGCCTGGTGGACGCGGGCCTGTGGGGGCTGATGCGCTCGGCGCAGGCCGAGCACCCCGACCGGATCCAGCTCGTCGACGTGGACGTCCCGGCTGCGGACATCCCCACCGCGGCCGGCGCGGACGCGGACCTGCCCGGGCTGCTCCCGGCCGTGGTGGCGGCACAGCTGCCCCAGGCCGCGATCAGGGGCGACCGGGTGCGCACCCCGCGCCTCGTCCGCCTCCCCGGGGCCGCCGGCAGCCCCGCCCCGGCGGACGAGCCGGCGAGCGAGGCGGCGTCTGAGGAGCGGCCGGAGCCGGTGGTGCGGTTCGAGGACGGCACCGTCGTCCTCACTGGTGCGACGGGAACCCTGGGCGCGGTGTTGGCCCGGCACCTCGTCGCCGTCCACGAGGTGCGTGACCTGCTGCTGCTGTCGCGGCGGGGGCCGGAGGCGCCGGGAGCCGACGACCTGGCCGACGAGCTGGCCGCCGCCGGTGCCCGGGTGCGGCTCGTCGCCTGCGACGTCGCCGACGCCGACGCTGTCGCGGCGGCCCTCGACGGCGTCGACGTCTCCGCCGTGGTGCACGCCGCCGGTGTGCTCGACGACGGTGTCATCACCTCGCTGACCGCCGCGCGGCTCGACACCGTCCTGCGGGCGAAGGTCGACGCGGCGCTGAACCTGCACGCGGCGACGGCCGGCCGGGAGCGGAAGCTGTCGGCGTTCGTCGTCTACTCGTCCGCCGCGGGCCTGCTGGGGAACGCGGGCCAGGGCAACTACGCCGCGGCGAACGCCTTCCTGGACACGTTCGCCGCCCGGCTGCGGGCCGACGGCGTCCCGGCGCTGTCGCTGGCCTGGGGTCTGTGGGACACCGACGCCGGCATGGGCGGCGCGCTGGACGGCGCCGAGCGGGAACGGCTGCGCCGCGGCGGCGTCCCACCGCTGACGGTCACCGAGGGACTGGCGGCGTTCGACGCCGCGCTCGGCTCCGGGCGCCCGGTGGTCGCGGCGCTCGCGCTGGACATCCCCGCGCTGGCCCCGGCCGCGTCCGCCGGGCTGCTGCCACCGCTGCTGCAGGGCCTGGTGCCCGGAGCGCGCCGCGCGGCCGGTCCGGCGGCGGCCGTCGGCCGCCGGCTGGCGGCACTGCCCGCCGACGAGCGCCGGGAGGCGGTGCTGGCACTGGTCCGCGGCCAGGTCGCGGCGGTGCTCGGCCACAGCGGCCCGGACGACGTCGACGTCCGCCGTGCCTTCCAGGAACTGGGCTTCGACTCGCTGACGGCGGTCGAGCTGCGCAACCGGCTGGTGTCGGTCACCGGCCTGCGGTTGCCGTCCACGCTGGTCTTCGACTACCCGAACGTCACCGCGCTGGCGGCGCACCTCTCCGACGAGCTCGCCGGCACCGCGCCGGCCGTTCCGACACCGGCCACACCGACTGCCGCTGGCGGCGCGGGCGCCTCGGGCGTCGCCGACGATCCGATCGCGATCATCGGCATGGCCTGTCGCTACCCGGGTGGGGTGGCGTCGCCGGACGACCTGTGGTCGCTGCTCACCGGGCGGCGCGACGGTGTCGGCCTGTTCCCCACCGACCGCGGCTGGGACCTCGACGGCCTCTACCACCCGGACCCGGACCATCCCGGCACCACGTACGTCCAGGTCGGCGCGTTCCTGTACGGCGCGGCGGACTTCGACCCCGGCCTGTTCGGGATCAGCCCCCGCGAGGCCCTGGCGATGGACCCGCAGCACCGGCTGCTGCTGGAGACATCCTGGGAGGCGTTCGAAAGCGCCGGCCTCGTCCCGGCGCAGCTGCGGGGCAGCCGCACCGGTGTCTTCGTCGGGGCGATGTACGACGACTACGGCATGGTCGTCACCCAGTCCGCCGACGGCGCCGAGGGCTACATGGGCACCGGCGGGAGCATCGCGTCGGGCCGGGTCTCCTACACCTTCGGCCTGGAGGGACCGGCGGTCACGATCGACACCGCCTGTTCGTCCTCGCTGGTGTCCCTGCACCTGGCCGCGCAGGCGCTGCGGTCCGGCGAGTGCGAGATGGCGCTCGCCGGCGGGGTGACGGTGATGGCGACGCCGAGCACCTTCGTCGCCTTCGCCCGCCAGCGCGGCCTGGCGCCCGACGGGCGCTGCAAGTCCTTCGCCGCCGCCGCCGACGGCACCGGCTGGGGCGAGGGCGTCGGCATGCTCCTCGTCGAACGTCTCTCGGACGCCCGGCGCCTGGGTCACCCCGTCCTCGCCGTGCTGCGCGGCAGCGCCGTCAACCAGGACGGCGCCAGCAACGGCCTGACCGCGCCGAACGGCCCCTCGCAGCAGCGGGTCATCCGCCAGGCGCTGGCCGGTGCGGGCCTCGGCCCGGCCGATGTGGACGTCGTGGAGGCGCACGGCACCGGCACCCGGCTCGGTGACCCGATCGAGGCCCAGGCGGTACTGGCGACCTACGGCCGGGACCGGCCGGCGGACCGGCCGCTGTGGCTCGGCTCCATCAAGTCGAACATCGGTCACACCCAGGCCGCCGCCGGCGCCGCCGGGGTGATCAAAATGGTGCAGGCGCTGCGCCACGCGACCCTGCCCGCCACGCTGAACGTCGACGAGCCGACGCCGCACGTCGACTGGTCCGCGGGCGCGGTGTCGCTGCTCACCGAGGAGATCCCCTGGCCGTCGACGGGACGTCCCCGCCGCGGCGCGGTGTCGTCCTTCGGCGTCAGCGGAACGAACGCGCACGTCATCCTGGAGCAGGCCCCACCCGAGGAGGCCCCCGACGCGGCCGCCGGAACCCACGCGCCCGCAGGCGCTGACGCGGCCGCGGGCACGGGCGCGACCGGAAAGGTCGACCGGGCCGAGACGGCTGCGGTGGCCGAGCCGGATCCGCGGGCGCTGCTCGCCGAGCCGGTCCCGGTGCCGTGGATCCTGTCGGCGCGCGAGGACGCGGGCGTGCGGGAGCAGGCCGAACGGCTGCGGCAGTTCGTCGCCGGCCGGACCGGGCCGGGCGTGGTCGACGTCGCCGGTTCGCTCGCGTCGACCCGCTCGGTGTTCGGGCGGCGCGCCGTCGTCCTCGGCACCGACCGGGCCCGGCTGCTCGCCGGCCTGGCGGCGCTCACCGCCGACACCGACACGCCCACGGTCGTGACGGGCGCCGACACCGCCCCCGGCAAGGTGGTCTTCGTGTTCCCCGGCCAGGGGTCGCAGTGGCGCGGCATGGCCGTGCGGCTCTGGGACAGCTCCCCGGTCTTCGCCGCCGCCATGGCCGAGTGCGAGGACGCCCTCGCCCCCCTCGTCGACTGGTCCCTGCGCGACGCGCTCACCGACGACGAGGCCCTGCGCCGCATCGACATCGTCCAGCCCGTGCTGTTCTCGGTGAACGTGGCGCTGGCCCGCCTGTGGCAGGCCGCCGGGGTCCGCCCCGACGCCGTGATCGGCCACTCCCAGGGCGAGATCGCCGCGGCCTGCGTCGCCGGCGTGCTCTCCCTGCCGGAAGCCATCCGCATCATCACTCTGCGCAGCGGGATGCTGGTCGACCTGGTGGGCCGCGGCGGGATCGTCTCCGTCGCCGCCCCCGCGGAGGTGGTCGCCCGCCGGCTGCCGGACGGGCTGTCGATCGGCGCGGTCAACGGGCCGTCCTCGGTGGTCGTCGCCGGCCCCGCCGAGCTGCTCGACCCGTTCCTCACCGCCTGCGAGGCCGACGGCATCCGCGCGCAGCGCGTCCCCGCCGGCGTCGCCTCCCACTCACCCGAGGTGGAGCCGTACGAACAGCGGCTGCTCGACCTGCTCGGCCAGGTCGAGGCCCGCGCGGCGCAGGTACCGGTCCTGTCCACCGTCACCGCCGACTGGCTCGACGGCACCGCCATGGACGCCGGCTACTGGTACCGCAACATGCGCTGCCAGGTACGCCTCGCCGACGCCGTGACCGCGCTGGCCGGCCAGGGCTTCACCCGCTTCGTCGAGATCAGCGCCCATCCGGTGATGGCCGTCTCCGTCCAGGAGCAGCTCGAGGCAATCGGGCTGGACGAGCCGGTGGTGTTCGGCACCCTGCGCCGCGACCAGGACGACCGGGAGCAGTTCGCCCGCGCCCTGGCGACCGCCTGGACCCGCGGCCTCGACGTCGACTGGGACGCGCTTCTCCTGCCCTGGCGGCCGCGGCACGTCGCGCTGCCGACCTATGCCTTCCAGCACACCCGTTTCTGGCCGCGGGCGCGCACCGGCGGCGGCGGTGACGTCGCCGGGCTGGGGCTCACCGGCGCCGACCATCCGCTGCTGGGCGCGTTCGTCGACGTGCCCGACTCGGCGGCGACCATCGTCACCGGCGCCCTGTCGCTCACCGCCCAGCCGTGGCTGGCCGACCACGCCGTCGCCGGCAGCCCGCTGCTGCCCGGCACCGCCCTGGTCGAACTGGTGCTGGCGGTCGGCGAACGGATCGGGCTGCCCGTCCTGGACGAACTGCTGCTGCAGGCACCGCTGACGCTGCCCGCCACCGGCCCGGTCCAGTTCCGGATCACCGTCGGCAGCGCCGGCGGTGGTACCGGCGATGGCGGTACCGGTGGCCCGGTGACGGTGCACTCGCGCGCTGGCGCCGAGGAGCCCTGGCAGCTGCACGCCACCGGCACGCTGACCGCCGACCCGCAGGACGCGCCCGCCGACTCCGACCTGCTCACCTGGCCGCCGTCCGGGGCCGACGAGATCGACGTCAGCGACCTCTACCCGATCCTCGCCGACGCCGGCTTCGGCTACGGGCCCGCCTTCCAGGGCCTGCGCCGGGTGTGGCGGCGCGGCGACGACGTCTTCGCCGAGGTGGCGACCGGCGAGGCCGCCGACGGTTTCGCCCTGCACCCGGCCCTGTTCGACGCCGCGCTGCACGCGATCGGGGCCGGCGGCGCGCTGCCGTCGGTGACCGGCCTGGCACTGCCGTTCAGCTTCGCCGGTGTCCGGCTGTTCGGCGCCGGCGGTTCCGCGCTGCGGGTGCAGCTCACCGCGACGGGCGACGCCGACACGGTGCGGATGTCGCTCGCCGACAGCTCCGGCCTGCCCGTCGGCCAGATCGACGCCCTCACGATCCGCCAGGTCTCGGCCGACCAGCTCACCGCCGGCCAGGACCCCGGCCACCACGCCCTCTACGCGGTCGAGTGGACGCCGCAACCGATCACCGACCCGGGCGACACCGGCGGCATGGGCGGCATGGGCGGCGCCGCCGGTGCCGTGGACGCCGCCGCGGTGGCGGACGCGGCCGGCTGGTCGCGGCTGGCGCTGGGCGCCGGCACGCCCGCCGACGGCGGCTGGCCGCTGCCGGAGACGACCACCGCCGTGCTGCTGCTCGACTGCTCGGAGGCAACGGGGCTTGACGTCACGGGCCTCGACGTCAAGGAGCCCGGTGTCACGGGGCTCGGTGCCGCCGCCGTGGCGGAACGGGCCGTAGCGCTGCTGACAGTGCTGCAGGACTGGCTGTCCGACCCCCGCTGGGCCGAGAGCCGCATCGTGGTGGTCACCTCGGGCGCGGTCGCCGCCCTCCCCGGCGAGGACGTCCCCGGCCTCGCCAGCGCGGCCCTGTGGGGCCTGGCGCGGTCGGCGCAGTCGGAGAACCCGGACCGCGTCCAGGTGGTGGACGTCGACGCCGACGGCTGGAGCCTGCTGCCCGCGGTCGCCGCCGCCGGCGTGGCGCAGGCCGCCGTCCGCGGCGGCGCCGTCCTGACACCCCGGCTGACCCGGCCCGCGCAGGCCAGCCCAGCCAGCCCAGCCAGCCCCGCCAACCCGGCCAACCCGGTCGACCCGGGTGGCCGGCGGATCGGGTTCGGCACCGGCACCGTCGTCATCACCGGCGCGACGGGGACCCTGGGCGTCCTGCTCGCCCGTCACCTGGTGGCGGCGCACGGCGTCGACGACCTGCTCCTGCTGTCCCGCCGCGGCCCGGCCGCGCCCGGCGCCGCCGAGCTGGTCGCGGACCTGCGCGCCGCCGGCTGCCAGGTACGCCTCGCCGCCTGCGACGTCGCGGACGCCGCCGCGGTGACCGAGACCCTGGCCGGGGTGGACGTCTCGGCGGTGGTGCACACCGCCGGCGTCCTCGACGACGGCCTGATCACCTCCCTGACCCCCGACCGGCTGCTCGCGGTGCTGCGACCGAAGGTCGACGCGGTGCTGAACCTGCGGGCCGCGACCGCCGGGCGCCCGCTGTCCGCGTTCGTCGTCTACTCGTCCGCGGCGGGCGTGTTCGGCAACGCCGGCCAGGGCAACTACGCGGCGGCGAACACGTTCCTGGACGCCTTCGCGGCCAGCCTGGCCGCCGCCGGCGTCCCGGCGACGTCCCTGGCCTGGGGTCTGTGGGAGTCCGAGGGCGGGATGGCCGGCGCGCTCGCCGAGGACGACCGGGAGAGGATGCGCGCCGGCGGCGTCCTGCCCCTGACCGCGGAACAGGGGCTGGCGACACTCGACGCGGCGCTCGCCGTCGGCACGCCGCTGCTCGTCCCGATCGCGCTGGATCTGCCCGCGCTGCGGGCCGCGGCGTCGGCCGGGCTGCTTCCGGCGCTGCTCGCCGGCCTAGTGCCGCAGGCCGGCGGCCGCACCCGTGGGGCGCCCGACCAGCGGGCTCTGCGCGCCTTCCAGCGGCACCTCGTCAGCCTGCCCGCGGACGAGCGCCGGGCCGCCCTCGCCGACCTGGTCCTCCAGCAGGCCGCGACGGTGCTGCGCCACCAGTCACCGGACGAGCTGGAGACCGACCGGCAGTTCCTCGAACTGGGCTTCGACTCGCTGATGTCCGTCGAGCTGCGCAACCGGCTCGCGATGGCCACCGGGCTGCGGCTGCCGGCGACCCTGCTGTTCGACCACCCCACCCTGGACAAGGTCGTCGCCCACCTCGGCCGGCGGGTCGCCGACGGCATCGGCACCGCCCCCGCGGGCCAGGGCGCCGGCACGGCGGTCGAAACAGGCGGCAGCACCGTCTTCGCCCAGATGTTCCGGACGGCCACCGAACTCGGCCGTAACGAGGACTTCCTGCGCCTGCTGATCTCGGCGGCCAGCTTCCGGCCCCAGTTCGCCTCACTCGCGGAGCTGGACCGGCCGCTGCCCCTCCTGCGCCTCGCCAAGGGCGATGACGGGCCCGCCCTGGTCTGCATCCCGTCCATCCTGGCGATCGGCGGGCCGCACCAGTACGTCCGCTTCGCCGCCGGGCTGCGCGACAAGCGGGACGTCGGCACCCTCGCCGTGCCCGGCTTCCTGCGGGACGAGCCGCTGCCCGCCACCGCCGACGCGGTCGTGCGCGCGCTGGCCGAGACAGTCCGGGCCGAGTCCGGAGACGCCCCGGTCGTGCTGGTCGGGCACTCGTCCGGCGGCATGCTCGCGCACGCCGTCACCGCCGAGCTGGAGCGGTCCGGTGCCGCGCCGCGGGCCCTCATCCTGATCGACATCTACTCCCACGACGCCGAGGCGCTGATCGGGATCCAGCCGGAGCTCACCGGCGGCATGCTGGACCGCGAGGCCGCCTACGTCCCGATGGACGACACCCGGCTGACCGCGATGGGCGCCTACTTCGCGCTCTTCCACGAGTGGGAGCCGACCGAGATCGCCGCGCCGACCCTGCTGATCCGGGCCAGCGAGCCGATGTTCGGCTGGTCCCGCGACGGCGACTGGCGCGCCACCTGGGACCTGCCCCACGACGTGCGGGACGCGCCCGGCAACCACTTCACCGTCATGGAGGAGCACGCCGGCGTGACCGCCGGCATCGTCCACGAATGGCTGTCGGCCCTGCCCGACACGGGGTTTCCGAAAACTGAGGCGCCTGCCACCGAGTTGCCCGAAACCGACCAGTCGGCACCCTCCGGCCCGACACTGTTGACCGAGACCGCGCACCCCACGACCGCGCACGTCGAGATCGTGCGGAGCGCGCCGACTCCCGCTCAGGAAACGGACCCTGCCTGATGACCAACACCCCGCCCGACGACAGCCTGTGGCTCCGCCGGTTCCGCTCCTCCCCGGAGAGCCGCGTCACCCTCGTCTGCTTCCCGCACGCCGGGGGGTCGGCCAGCTTCTTCTACCCTGTCTCGGCCGCTCTGCAGCCAACCCTGCAGGTCGCAGCCCTGCAGTACCCGGGCCGGCAGGACCGCAGGCACGAGCCGAGCCTGGGCAGCGTCGCCGAGCTCGCCGAGGCGACGTTCGCCGCGCTGCGGCCCTCGCTCGACCGGCCGGTCGCCTTCTTCGGGCACAGCATGGGCGCCACCCTCGCCTTCGAGGTCGCCCTGCGGATGCAGGAGCGGCTCGGGCGCGGCCCGGTGACCCTGTTCGCCTCCGGCCGGCGCGCCCCGTCCCGCCACCGGCACGAGACGGTCCACCTCCTCGACGACGACGGCATCGTCGGCGAGCTGAAGAAGCTCAGCGGGACGGACTCCCGGGTGCTCGGAGATCTCGAACTGCTGCGCATGATCCTGCCGGCGATCCGCAGCGACTACCAGGCGGCCGAGACCTACCGATACACCCCCGGCCCCCGGCTGGACTGCCCGATCGTCGCGCTGACCGGCGACCAGGACCCGAAGGTCGACCTCGACGAGGCTCGCGCCTGGGCCGAGCACACCACCGGACCCTTCGAACTGCACACCTACTCCGGCGGGCACTTCTTCGTCGCCAACCACCAGGCCGCGGTGATCAACCTGATCTCCGACCAGCTGCTCTCCCTGACCACCTGATTTCGTCACCCGAGTCGTACGTACCGAGCGCCGAGGAGTCGCCCATGTCCGCGTTACCCAGCCACCGGCCGCTGGACGGCCCGGACACGACCGCCGGCGCCGGTCAGCCGCCCACGTCGCCCGTCGGGGTGGAGCCCGTCCGGCGAGTGGGCATCGTCGGTTGCGGCACCATGGGCGCTGGCGTCGCCGAACTCTGCGCACTCGCCGGGCTCGACGTCCGGGTCGCCGTCTCCCCACGGGACACCTCGGCCGTCGCCGGGCGCCAGCGGATCGTCGCCTCGCTCGACCGCGGCGTCCAGAAGGGACGGCTGGCGCCCGCCGACCGCGACGCCGCGCTCGCCGCGATCGAGCTGACCACCCGCCTGGACGACCTGTCCGACCGGCAGCTGGTGATCGAGGCGATCCACGAGGACGAGGCGGCCAAGGTCGAGCTCCTGTCCACCCTCGACCGGATCGTCGCGGACCCGGACGCGATCCTGGCGTCCAACACGTCGTCCATCCCGATCGTCCGGCTGGGCAGGTGCACACGCCGGGCCCGCAACGTCATCGGCCTGCACTTCTTCAACCCGGTGTCGGTGCTGCCACTGGTCGAGGTGGTCTCCTCGGTGCTCACCAGTGAGGACGTCCGGGACCGGGCCGAGCACTTCGTCGCCACGGTGCTCGGCAAGGAGCCGATCCACTCACCGGACCGGGCCGGCTTCCTCGTCAACGCCCTGTTGATCCCCTACCTGCTCGCCGCGATCCGGATGGTGGAGTCCGGGCTGGCGACCCCGGCGGTCATCGACCAGGGCATGACGTCCGGCTGCTCGCACCCGATGGGGCCGCTGCGCCTCGCGGACCTCATCGGCCTCGACGTGACGGCGGCGATCGCCGACGCGCTGTACGACGAGTTCAAGGAGCCGCTCTACGCGTCCCCGCCGCTGCTGCAGCGGATGGTCGAGGGCGGCCTGCTGGGCCGCAAGCGCGGCCGCGGCTTCTACGTCTACTCCTGACGCCTGTATCCCGGATCGGCCGCCCGGATCAGCCGCCCCTGCTGGTGCCTGGCTCAGCGGCTCCCCGCCGTCGTCGGGCGCTCGGCGTCAGCTGGTGCCGCCGTCGGCGTTCGTGGCGCTGCGCGCGGTGTCATAGGCGCTGCGTGCGGCGGTGATGGCGGTGCGGTGCCGCTCGGCCCAGTCGGTCAGCGACAGCAGGGACCGGTGCAGCTCCTCGGCCATCGGGGTCAGCTCGTAGTCGACGCGGGGCGGGACGGTCGGGAAGACCGTCCTGGTCAGCAGGCCGTCGCGCTCGAGGTTGCGCAGGGTCAGCGTGAGCATCCGCCGGCTGATGCCTTCGATGGACCGCTCCAGCTCGGTGAACCGCACCGGACCCTGCGCCGCGGCGACGATCACCAGGATGCTCCACTTACCGGCGACCCGGTCAAGCACCTCCCGCATCGGGCAGGCATGCGTGATCACGTCACTGGCAGTCGGGACGTGGGTGCGCGGCATGCGTGGCTCCTTCGTAGGAAGGCCACGGTTCCGCCGGATGGCCCCTGTTACAAATCATGCACCATGGTGGCGGGACGGCGGGCTGCGACGACGTCGAGCGGGCGGCGAGGAGTGACAGACCGGTATCCGGGACCACGGCCGCCGCCACGACGTCGCCGACCCGGCACGGTTCCTGGTCAAACGGTTACAGGCACGTCAGCTGGAACCGAGGAACACCCCGCCAGCTCCCTGATCGGAGGACACCCTCGCGGGGGTTGTCGGGTCCGCTCCCGGAATCCGCGTGTTTGCCGCCGGGCCGCGAGGCGTCCGCAGCAGGGTGAGAGTTACCAGCAGAGCGCCGCACGTGAAGCCCGCGGCGAGCAGGAAGCCCAGGTGGTAACCCCCGAGCAGAGCGGAGGTCTCGGACGACCCCGAGTCTGCGAGGCTGTCAGTGCGGGCGCTGACGACCGCGCTCAGGACCGTCAGGCCGATCGCGCCGCCGATCTGCTGCGAGGTGTTGAACAGTCCCGACGCGACCCCGGCCGCCCCCGGCTCCACCGCGGACATGCCCAGCGCCATCACGGCCGGGATGGCCATCCCGACGCCGACACCCATCAGCACGGTGGCGGGCAGGACGTCGACCAGGTAGGTGCCGTCGACGCGGGCGAGGGCCAGGCCGCCGAAGGCGAAAGTGATCAGGGCCAGCCCGCCGAGGAGCAGCACCCAGGGGCCGAACCGCATGATCAGCCGAGCCGACAGCCCGAGCGAGAACGCCGCGATCACGACGGCGATCGGGACGAACGCGAGGCCGGCCTGCAGGGAGGTGTAGCCCAGCACTCGCTGGACGTAGAGAGTGCCGTAGAACAGCAGGCCGAACATGCCGGCGATCAACAGGAACTGCACCAGGTTGGCCGCGGCGACGGCCCGCGAGCGCAGCATCGCCAGTGGCAGCAGGGGCGCGGCGGCGGTGGCCTCCCGGGCGAGGAAGCCCGCCAGCAGCGCGATCGACAGCGGGCCGAGCAGCAGGGTCTCGCCGGCCCGCCAGCCCACCTGACCGGCGTTCACGATCGTGAACACGAACAGCATCAACCCGGCCGTCACCAGTGCAGCACCAGGAACATCCACGCCCCGGCCCCGGCCCCGGCCCCGGCCCAGCCCGGGGCCGGTGTCCCGGGGCAGCGTGCGCAGTGCCCCGACGATCACCGCGGCACCGACCGGCGCGTTGATGAAGAAGATCCAGTTCCAGCTGGCGAGGTCGGTGAGCGCTCCGCCGATCGGCGGACCCACCGCGGCGCCGCCGGCGGAGGCGAAACTGTACGCGGCGATGGCCTGCACCTGCGCACGCGGCTCCGGCGCCATCGTCGCGACCATGCCCAGGATGCAGGCGGAGGCGACGGCCCCGCCGACCCCCTGGACGAACCGGAACCCGATCAGAGCCGCCTCGGAGGTCGCGAACCCGCACAGCAGCGAGGCCGCGCTGAACAGGGCGACGCCGGTGAGGAAGACCGTCCGGCGGCCGATCAGGTCACCGAGGCGGCCGGCGAGCATCAGCAGGCCGCCGAACGGGACCAGGTAGGCGTTGACGACCCAGACCAGGTTCGCCGACGAGAAACCGAGACCGCGCTGCAGGTCCGGCAGCGCGACGTTGACGATGTTCTGTTCGAGCACGATCAGCATCTGGCCCGCGCAGAGCACGGCGAGTGCCAGCCTGGGCGCCGCCAGCCCGGGTGATCCGCGTTCCCCTCGGATGGCCTGGGTCATGAGCCGGTCTCCTCACCGTGTCTGCGGTCAACAGACACGGTGGACGCACCGGGGGACGCGCGGAAGGAGGCACTTTTACGTGCCTCCGTCACAGCGATGTGACCATCACGGGCCGGACGCGAGGCCGGGTGCGGGTGGCAGGCGCGGGGAGCGGGT
Source organism: Parafrankia sp. FMc2 (assembly GCF_041008525.1). Lineage (NCBI taxonomy): Bacteria > Bacillati > Actinomycetota > Actinomycetes > Frankiales > Frankiaceae > Parafrankia > Parafrankia sp. FMc2. Next base: position 14,097 of record NZ_JBFLUG010000118.1, read on the forward strand.
GCCTGCCACCCGCGGTGAAGCAGCGGGCCAGCGGGTGGGCCAGCGGTGGGTCAGCGGGTCAGCGCCGGGGGCCGCCCTTGGCGGTGACGGTGATGGTGACGGTCGCGGTGCTGGTGTGGGCCGGGAGCCTGGTGGTGTCGACGACCAGGAAGGCGCCGTCGTCCTGCTGCCCGTTCGGCAGGATCTTGGCCCGCAGCTGGAACGGCGGCGTGGTGTTCGTCAGGCCGGAGATGCCGAAGTCGTTGTCGTTGCTGATGACGAGGGTGCGCCCACCGTCCGTCGTCGCGACGCCCTCGACCTTGTCGTGGCCGAAGAACCCGCCGGTCGGGTCAAGTGTGCTGACCAGGCCGGCGAGGTCGACGTCCAGCGTCTTGCGGACCGGGCGGATGCCGAACGACGCCAGGGTCGCCGTGGCGGTCGCGGTGTCGGTGCTGCCGACCGTCGCCTCGATGGTCCGCCCGGCGGTGCCGAGCAGCAGGCCGCCCTGGCCGGCGGTGTACACCGCGCCGGGCACGGACGCCCTCGGGCCGACGTCGGTCGCGCCGGTCAGGTCGATCGTGAAGATCTTCTTGAAGGCGCCCGGCTCGAAGGTGCCGTCCCGCTCGGTGACCAGGAACTTCGTGTTGCTGATCGCGGTGATCTCGCTGACCGCGCCGACGTTGCGCAGCGGGTCGTCCAGCAGGTACACGTACTCGTGGGTGGCCTTGGTGCGCAGGTTGTAGGTGACGACGCGCAGGGTGGGGACGGTCACCGGCCGCGGGGTGAGGTCCTTCTGCGCCAGCGCCGACTGCATCATCCCGACCAGGGTGGAGCCGTCCGGCGTGAGGGTCAGGCCCTCCATGCCGCGGTTCGGCATGCGGTTCGCGAGCTCCGCCGGCAGCGCGCCGTTGAACGGCGACAGCCGCTCGATCGCCCGGCCGTCACGGCCGAAGTGGGTGATGTACGGGCCGTACTCGTCGGAGACCCAGAACGTGCCGTCGCGCAGGGCGACCAGACCCTCGGGGTCGTAGCCGTTCGGGTCGGCGGTGAGGACGTTCCCGTTGATGTCGAGGATCGTCTCGCCGGTGCTCGCCTCGGTGCTGACCCGCCCGTTGTAGGGGGTGCCGTCGGCGGCCCGCAGCGGGATGGTCCGCAGCAGCGTCGCGCGGCCGTCGACGAGGCGGAACCTGCCGATGGCCGGGGTGAACTCCGGCAGCGGCTCGATCTTCACGCCGTTCGGGCCGTCGACGTTCGGGCCGCGGTCGGTGAGGCCGTAGAACTCGTCCTTCGAACCGGGCACCGGGTAGATGGACGAGCCGTAGGCACCGCCCTTGATGGTGACTCCACCGATCGTGGCGAGCGGCGCGACCTGCGTGGTGTACCGGGTCACCGCGTCGCTGACGGAGTAGGTGAACGTGTCGGTGCCGGTGAAGCCGGGCTTCGGCGCGTAGCTGAAGGTGCCGTCCGGGTTGAGGTGCAGCGTTCCGTTCGCCGGCGCGGTGTTCGCCACCAGGGTCACCGGGCGGCCGCTGTCGTTGCGCAGCACACCGCCTTCGTGGACGGTCAGCGTGTCGCCGGCCGCCGTGCGGTAGGCGTCGCCCCGTGCCACCAGCCCCTGCCCGGGTCGCGGGCCGCCGCCTCCACCACCACCACCGCTGCCTCCGGCCTGGGCGACACTCGCCCCGGCACCGAGCAGCGCGACAGCCAGTGCGCCCGCGGTCACGCTGGTGACGCTCCGACGATTCATCCGTTCCCCCTTCGCGCGCGCGCCCCGTAGCGCACGCCGTCGAGGAGCCTGCGCCGCCCTGATGGACGCGCGGCGTCCCGCGCATGGCCCAGCCGTAAACCGCCCCGCACATGTCGGTTACCTGTGCAGCACGGAGGGCCTGCGCCACGGCGAGTCCGGGCAGCACAGAACGTTGGCCGGCGGTTCACCCGGGGTTCGCGCACCGGCCCGCCGCGGCAGCCCCGGGCTGGTTAACGTCGCCGACGCGGTGATCACACATACGTCGATCACGCAGACGTGACGGAGGAAATGTGCACGACGACGCCGAGGACGCCGGTTCGAACCCCACCGAGAACCCGAGACTTTCCGACCTCATCGCGGCCAGGGTGAGCCGCCGGACACTCGTCGGCGGCGGCATTGCCGCGGCGACCGCAGGCTTTCTCGGAGCGTCCGGCGTCACCGCGGCCAGCGCCGCCGGCCCCGGCCCTGGCGGCGGCTCCGGCGGCCCGGCTGTGCCGGGTGGCCCCGGCGGCCCCGGGCCGGGCCTGCTCGGGTTTGCCGAGGTCCCGACCAGCACCGCGGACACCTTCGTCGTTCCCGACGGCTACACCTTCCAGGTGATCATTCCCTGGGGCACGCCGCTGTCGCTGCGCGGTCCGGCCTGGAAGAAGGACGGGTCCAACAGCGCCGCCGAGCAGGCCCGCCAGGTGGGAATGCACCACGACGGAATGCATTTCTTCCCGACCGCTGGCGGTTCCGCGGCGAACCGCCAGGGCCTGCTGGTCGTGAACCACGAGTACGTCGACCAGAAGCTTCTTTTCCCGGACGGTGACGCCACCATCACCCCGGAAAAGGTGGCGAAGGTGCTTGCCGCGCATGGCGTCACCGTCATCGGGCTGGTGTGGCAGGGCGGCAAGTGGGACAGGATCGACTCCCAGCACAACCGGCGGGTCACCGGTACCACCCCGATGGCCTTCTCCGGGCCGGTCTCCGGCCGGCACCCGGAACTCGCTGCGAACAACCCCCCGCAGGGCACACTGAACAACTGCGCGAACGGGTACACCCCCTGGGGCACCTACCTGACCTGCGAGGAGAACTGGAACAGCTACTTCGGCACGACCGACGCCGCCTGGGCGCCCACCGCTGCGCAGAGCCGTTACGGCGTGAGCGCGGCGGGCGGCGGCTACAGGTGGCACACCGCCGACCCGCGGTTCGACGTGGCCGTGAACCCGAAGGAGCTGAACCGCTTCGGCTGGGTCGTCGAGATCGACCCGTTCAACGCGAAGTCCACCCCGGTGAAGCGCACCGCTCTCGGCCGGGTCAAGCACGAGGGCGCCACCGCCGTCGAGGCGGCGGACGGCCGGGTCGTCGTCTACACCGGTGACGACGAGAACGGCGAGTACCTGTACAAGTTCGTCGGCTCCAAGCCGTGGCGCAAGCTGCAGCGGGACGGCAGGAGCCCGCTGGACCACGGCACGCTCCACGTCGCGACCTTCGGCGCCGACGGCACCGGTACCTGGGTTCCGCTGGTGTTCGGCCAGGGCCCGCTGACCGCCACGGCCGGGTTCGTCGACCAGGCCGACGTCCTGCTGCGCACCCGCCAGGCCGCGGACGCGGTCGGGGCCACCAGGCTGGACCGGCCCGAGTGGGTCACCGTGAACCCGAAGACCAACGAGGTGTTCGTCAGCCTCACCAACGGTTCGTCCGGCCCGACGCCGGTGAACCCGCGGGCGAGCAACATCTACGGTCACATCCTGCGCTTCCGTGAGAAGGGCAACGACAACGCCTCGCTGACCTTCACCTGGGACATCGCCTTCTACGCCGGCGACCCGTCCTACCTGCCCGAAGGCGAGCACGTGCCGGCGGACCAGCCGCTGTTCGGCTCGCCCGACGGCCTGTGGGTCGACCCGGACGGCCGGCTGTGGATCCAGACCGACGTCTCGAACAGCTCGCAGAACCTCGCCTCGCGCAAGCACGACCGGATCGGTAACAACCAGGTCCTGGTCGCCGACCCGAGCACGGGTGAGGTGCGCCGGTTCCTGACCGGGCCGCGTGGCTGCGAGATCACCGGCATCACCGCGACGCCGGACGGCACCTCGGTGTTCGTCAACGTCCAGCACCCCGGTGAGTCCACTCCGGCCTTCGACGCCCCGACGCCGGAGAACCCGCGGGCGGTCAGCAACTGGCCGGACTTCGACCCGGCCGGCCGCCCCCGCGCGGCCACCGTCGTCATCCGCCGCCGCGACGGCGGCAAGGTCGGCACCTGACAGCCAAGGTCGGCACCTGACACCTGTGCGCGGGTGCGGTGCCGCCGCCGTCCAGCCTGTGACAGGCTGGACGGCGGCGGCAGTACGGACAGGTTCGACCGGCCCAGGAGAAGCGGATCATGCCCTACGTTGCGCCTGACTCCGTCATCCTCGTCACCGGAGCGTCGGGTGGCATCGGCTTCGAGATCGCCTCGCAGGCCGCTGCCGGCGGCGCGACCGTCGGTGTACACGGCTCGCGGCCGGACAGTGTCGCCGACGCGGTCACACGCCTTCGGGCGCTGCATCCCGACGCTCGCACCATCGCGGCTCCCGGGGATTTCCGTGCCGAGGGCGTGATCGACGACGTGGTGGCCAAGATCGTGACGGACGGGGGCAGGCTGGACGCTGTCATCCACTGCGCGATCACGGGGGCGGGCGGCACCACGGGCCTCTTCGCCCACACCGATCCGACCAGATACGGGCTGGCCGCACAGTACATGGTGGGTGTCTTCCAGCAGCTCTGCTTCGCTGCCCGCCCGCACCTGGCGAGGCAGGGCGGTGCCGTCGTCGGCTTCGTCTCGGATGCCGGGCGCTTCGCCGCCCCGCACCAGTCGATCATCGGAGCCGCTTTCGGCGGCATGATCGCCTTCGCCCGCAACCTCTCCACCGAGATCTCGCGGGACGGTGTGCGTATCAACATCATCTCGCCCAGCTACGTGGTCGACACGCCGATCTACGAACTGCGGGCCGCGAAAGGACGCACCGCGACCGCGGTGAAGCGGGCCGGCCTCGGTCTGCCGAGCCCGAAGGACATCGCACCGACGGCGCTTTTCCTCTGCGGTCCCGACTCGACGAAGATCACTGGCCAGGTCGTCAGTATCAACGGCGGCATGAACGCCTGACGGGCACGCGCCCTCGCGACCTCGGGCGTCAGCCGGGGAGCGCCTCGGAGGTCACCATCCACAGGTGGCCGTCGGGGTCGGCGATGACACCGGCGTAGCCCCACGGCTGCTGGCCTGGCCGGGTCACGACAGTGGCACCGGCCTGGCGCGCCCGCTCGACCAGCGCGTCGACCTCCGCCGCGTTCCGCACGCCCACACTGAGCAGACACTCGCTGTGTCCCGCCCGCGCGACGTCACGGCCACCGATCACCCAGCCGAAGCCCCCGGACGGGACGAGCATCAGGCGCAGGCCGTCGTTCAGCGCGAACTGCAACGGCTCCGGGACGCCGTCGTCGGCCGGCTCGCCGACGGGCTCGAAGCTGAACCCGTCGCGGTAGAACCGGTGCGACGTCGGTCGGTCCGCGATCGGCAGGCTGACGACGACAGGAGTGACAGGAGTGACAGGGCTGACGACGACAGGGCTGACAGGGGTCGTGGGCATGGGATGGGCCTCCTCGGCACCTGGTCGGTCGAACGGTCACGGTAAGGACTTCGCGCGGGCCACGGGCTCATCGATCCCTCCGTGTCGGGGGAGCTCCGTCGTGGGGGTAAGGACGTAGGTCCCGTTCTGTTCGCCTCCCGTACACGGACTCTGTTGTGCATGGGGCAGCAGACGATCGATGGCAACGAGGCGGCGACCTCGGTTGCGTACCGGGCGAGTGAAGTGATCGCCATCTACCCGATCACGCCTGCCTCGGGCATGGGCGAGCTCGCCGACGCCTGGTCGGCGAAGGGACGTCCGAACCTGTGGGGCACCGTGCCGGAGGTGGTGCAGCTGCAGAGCGAGGGCGGCGCCGCCGGCGCGGTCCACGGGGCGCTGCAGGCCGGGGCGCTGTCGACGACCTTCACCGCCTCGCAGGGCCTGCTGCTGATGCTGCCCAACATGTTCAAGATCGCCGGTGAGCTGACGCCGATGGTGCTGCACGTCGCCGCGCGCACGCTGGCGACGCACGCCCTGTCGATCTTCGGTGACCACAGTGACGTGATGGCGGCCCGCACGACCGGGTTCGCGATGCTCGCCGCCGCCTCGCCGCAGGAGACGCACGACCTGGCAGCCGTCGCGCACGCGGCCACGCTCGCCTCCCGCATCCCGTTCCTGCACTTCTTCGACGGATTCCGCACCTCGCACGAACTGAACGAAGTCACCCTGCTCGACGACGCGACGCTGGCCGCGCTGCTGCCCGCCGAGTGCGTCGACGCCCACCGGCGCCGCGCCCTGTCGCCGGACCACCCGGTGATCCGCGGCACCACCCAGGACCCGGACACGTTCTTCCAGTCCCGTGAGGCGGCCAACGGCTACTACGCGGCCGTCCCCGGCATCGTCCAGCGGGTGATGGACCAGCTCGCCGCGTCGACGGGCCGCGCCTACCGGCTGTTCGAGTACCACGGCCACCCGCAGGCCGAACGGGTCGCGGTCATCATGGGCTCGGGGCGCTCCGCGGTGCGGGCCGCGGTGGACCGGCTCGTCGAGCGCGGCGAACGGGTCGGCTTCGTCCAGGTCCGGCTGTACCGCCCGTTCGACACGGCGGCGTTCCTCGCCTGCGTGCCGCCGACGGTCCGCTCGGTCGCCGTCCTGGACCGGACGAAGGAGCCCGGCGCCGCCGGCGAGCCGCTGCGCCTGGACGTCCTGGCCGCCCTCGCCGAGCGTCCCGAGCGGATGCCGCGGGTGATCGGTGCCCGCTACGGGCTGGCCTCCAAGGAGTTCACCCCGGCGATGGCCGCGGCGGTGTTCGACGAACTGGACCGCGAGCAGCCGCGCCGCGAGGTCACCGTCGGCATCCACGACGACGTCACGAACCTGTCCCTGACGGTCGACGACGACGCCTTCCCGGAGCCCGACGACGTCCTGCGGGCCGTGTTCTACGGCCTGGGCAGCGACGGCACCGTCGGCGCCACCCGCACCACCGCCGGCCTGGTCGACGATCGGACGTCCCTGCACGCCCAGGCGTACTTCGTGTTCGACTCCAAGAAGTCCGGGTCGATGACGGTGTCGCACCTGCGGCTGTCCCCGGAGCCGATCGACGCGCCGTGGCTCATCCGGGACGCCCAGTACGTGGGCTGCCACCAGGCCGGGCTGCTCGACCGGGTCGACGTCCTCGCCGTGGCCGCCCGCGGTGCCACCGTCCTGCTCAACAGCCCGCACCCCGCCCAGCGGGTGTGGGACCACCTGCCGGCCCAGGCCCAGCGGCACCTGCTCGAGAAGAACGCGCGGCTGTTCGTCGTGGACGCCGACCGGGTGGCGAAGGAGGCCGGCATCCCCGGCATCGTCAGCCCGGTGCTGCAGACCTGCTTCCTGGCCCTGTCCGGCCTCTTCCCGGCCGCCGAGGCCGTCGACGCCGTGCGCGACGGGGTCCGCGCAGCCCAGGCCAAGCGCGGTGAGGACGTCCTGCGCCGCAACGTCGCCGCGATCGAGGCCGCGCTCGGCGCGCTCGGCGAGGTCGACCTGCGCGGCCGGGAGGTCACCGGCGGCCCGCGCCGCGGCCTGGTCGGCGACCTGCCCGTGTTCGTCCAGCAGGTCACCGCGCGGATCGCGGCGGGGGAGGGGAACCTGATCCCGGTCAGCGCGCTGCCCGCCGACGGCACCTTCCCGGTCGGCACGGCCCGCTACGAGAAGCGTGCCATCGCCCGCGAACTGCCGGTCTGGGACCCGGAGCTGTGCGTGACCTGCGGCAAGTGCGCGATCGTCTGCCCGCACGCCGCCATCCGGATGACACTGTTCGAACCGGAGCGCCTCGACGGCGCGCCGGCGTCGTTCCGCCACACCCGCCCGAAGGACGCCCGGCTCGGCCAGTACCGGCTCACGATCCAGGTCGCGCCGGACGACTGCACCGGCTGCGGGATCTGCGTCGAGGCCTGCCCGGCGAAGAGCCGCGAGATCCCGGACCACCGCGCCCTCGACATGGTCGACGCCGCGACCCGGTTCGACGACGAGCGGACCAGCTGGGCGTTCCACCAGTCCCTGCCGGCGGTCAGCCCGGAGCTGGCCCCGGCCACCAACGTGCGCGGCTCACAGCTGCGGGAGCCGCTGTTCGAGTTCTCCGGTGCGTGCGCGGGCTGCGGCGAATCGCCCTACCTGAAGCTGCTCACCCAGCTGTTCGGCGACCGGATCGTCGTCGCCAACGCCACCGGCTGCTCGTCGATCTACGGCGGGAACCTGCCGACCACCCCGTGGACGACCAACGCCGAAGGTCGCGGCCCGGCCTGGGCCAACTCGCTGTTCGAGGACAACGCCGAGTTCGGCCTGGGCATGCGGCTCGCGCTCGACGCCCGCACCCGGGAGGCCCGCCGCCTGCTGCGTTCGGTGGCGGGCGTGGTCGGCGACGACCTGGTCGGCGCGATCCTCGACGCCGACCAGTCGACGGAGACCGGGATCGGCGCGCAGCGCGAGCGGATCGCCGAACTGCGCCGCCGCCTCACCCACGCCGCCGGTCCTGCCGGTCCTGCGGGGACGGTCGGTTCTGCCGGACCGGTCGGGCTCGTCGGCCCCGCCGGGGCCGCCGGGGCCGCTGGCCTCGCTGGTGCCGCTGGTGCCGCGGGTCTCGCCGGTTCCGGGGTCGATCCCTGGCTGGACGCCGTCCTCGACGACCTCGTCGCCAAGAGCGTGTGGATCGTCGGCGGCGACGGCTGGGCCTACGACATCGGCTTCGGTGGCCTCGACCACGTGCTCGCCTCCGGGCGCGACGTCAACGTGCTCGTCCTCGACACCGAGGGCTACTCGAACACCGGCGGCCAGGCGTCGAAGTCGACGCCGCGGGCCGCGGTCGCGAAGTTCGCGATGGGCGGCAAGCGGACCCGGAAGAAGGACCTCGGGCTCGTCGCCGCAGCATACGGAGACGTGTACGTCGCGCAAGTCGCCCTCGGTGCCAACGACCAGCACACGGTACGGGCGTTCAACGAGGCGGCCGCCTGGCCGGGGCCGTCCCTCATCGTCGCCTACAGCCACTGCATCGCCCACGGCATCGACATGACCGCGGGCATGGCGCACCAGAAGGCGGCGGTGCGGTCCGGCTACTGGCCGCTCTACCGGTTCGACCCGGCCGCCGAGGCGCCGTTCAGCCTCGACTCGCGGGCGCCGTCCATCCCGTTCAGCGAGTTCGCGGCCACCGAGACACGGTTCACCCGGCTCGGGATGGCGAACCCGGCGGAGGCCGACCGCCTCGGAGAGCTGGCGCAGGACGACATCCACGGCCGCTGGCAGACCTACGAGCGAGAGGCCACCCGCCGAGCGGAGAACTGAGCCGCGGCTGACCGACCTTCCGCCTGAGCCGCGGCTGACCGACCTTCCGCCTGAAAAGCGGAAGGTCGGCGGTTCGACCCCGCCCCTGCCCACCATCTCTGACCTGGGGTTTTGTCTCTCCGTCGAGCACCTTGAAGATCGTTATGTCGCAACGGGTGTAGACGTCCCTTGGTTCTATCTGTCAAGCGGCGGCGGCCTGGGTGGGGTCGGTGAGGGCTGGCCAGGCGGTGGTTTCGTCGTAGGTCGTGCGGTGGCGTAGGCAGCCGTGGAGGATGGCGACG